>JBDTNW010000001.1:0-33093 GCA_039933575.1 Pseudolysinimonas sp.
GCAACCAAGGCCAAGAGCGTGTGTACGAGAACGAGGTGATCGGGTTCAACGCCCGCATGACCGACATCCATGCCGCCATCGGCCGCGTGCAGCTCACCAAGGTCGACGCCTGGACCGCGACCCGTCAGGCCAACGCCGCATTCCTCGACGCGCACCTGGAGGGCGTCGTCGTGCCGCCCGTCGCCGCGGGCGCGGTTCACGTCTATCACCAGTACACGATCCGCGTGCCCGAGGGCCGCGACGCGTTCGTCACGGCGCTCCGTGAGGAGCACCAGGTGGGCAGCGGCGTCTACTACCCGATCCCCAACCACCGCCTGCCGTCGCTCGCGCCGTATGCGCCGGGCCTCGACCTTCCCGAGACCGAACGCGCAGCCCGCGAGGTCCTTTCGCTGCCGGTGCACCCGTCGCTCGGCCAGGGCGACCTCGATCGCATCGTCGAAGCCGTGAACGCTGTCGCATCGGCGGGTTCCTGATGACCCTCCGCGCAGGCCTCGTCGGCGTCGGGGTGATGGGGCGCAACCACGCCCGCGTTCTGGACATGATCGAGGGCGTCGAGTTCGTCGGCATCTCGGACCCGTCGCCTAACCTCCCCGACACGCTCGAGGGCCGGCCCGTCGTCCACGACCTCGACGAGCTGATCGCGCTCGGCATCGACTACGCCGTCGTCGCGGCGCCGACCGTCTTCCACATGGAGATCGGCACGCGCCTCGCCGAAGCCGGCATCCACGCGCTCATCGAGAAGCCGGTCGCCTCGACCGCGGAAGACTCGCGCAAGCTGCGCGACCTGTTCGCCGCGAAAGGCCTGATCGGCGGCGTCGGTCACATCGAGCGCTACAACCCGGCGCTCCAGGGCGCCCGCCAGCGGATCGAAGACGGGATGCTCGGCGAGATCTACCAGATCGCCACTCGTCGACAAGGCCCCTTCCCCGGACGCATTGCCGACGTCGGCGTCATCAAGGACCTCGCCTCGCACGACATCGACCTCACCGCATGGGTCGCACAACACGAATTCGTCTCCGTGAACGCACGCACCGCGCACCGCAGCGGACGCCCGCACGAAGACATGGTGCTCGCGGTCGGCACCCTCGCCGACGGCACCATCACCTCGCACGTCGTCAATTGGCTGACGCCCTTCAAGGAGCGCCTGACAGTCATCACGGGCGAGAAGGGTGTCCTGGTCGCCGACACCCTCACCGCGAACCTCACGTACTACGAGAACGGCCGCATCGAAGTCTCCTGGGATCCGGGCGAGTTCCGAGGCGTCTCCGAGGGAGACTCGACGCGCTATGCACTCGACCGCAAGGAGCCGCTACTCGCCGAGCACGAGGCGTTCCGCGACTCGGTGCTCGCCGGTGAGCCGCGCGGGATTGTGACGCTCGAAGAAGGCGCGCGCGTCGTCGAGATCGCCGAGCGGCTCGTCGCCGACGGCCTCGACCGTCGGCTCTGAGCGCGGGCGACCATCGTGACCGACGCGTCACCGGAGACCGTCCGCGACGTGACCGCGCCGCGCGTGCGCCTCGAAGCGCTGACAGGCCTGCGATGGCTCGCCGCGTTCTGGGTGTTCGGGTACCACATGCAGAACTTCGGCTCGCTCCCCGCGCCCTTCGACGTCCCGGTGCGCATCGGGTCCCTTGGCGTGACGTTCTTCTTCGTGCTGTCCGGGTTCGTTCTCACCTGGTCGATGCGACCGACGCTGAAGATGTCGACGTTCTACACGCGGCGGTTCGCGCGCATCTGGCCGGCCCACATGGTCGCCCTCCTGCTGGCCATCCCGGTGTTCTATACCTTCGCGGTTCCCGAGCACGGGTGGGTGAAGCCATTCGATCTCGGGATCCTGCTCCTTTCGGTAGTGCTGTTGCAGGGGTTCAGTCGGGATCCCACGATCCTGTTCTCGGGCAATCCGGCCGCCTGGACGCTCAGCTGCGAGATGCTGTTCTACGCCCTCCACCCTTGGCTCGGTCGGCTGTTGCGGAAGGCGACCCGACGGGGCGCGTTGATAGTCGCCGCGGGCACGATCGTCGTCGCCTTCGCCTATCGGACCGGCGTCGACCTGGGACCGGCGTGGTTGGCGGCCGCGCCGCTGCCGTTCGAGCGCGTCCCCGAGTTCGTTCTCGGAATGGCGATCGCCTGGGCCTTCGCCCAGGGCTGGCGGCCGCGGATCCCGACCTGGGTGGCGTGGATCGCGTTCGCAGTGGTCATCCTGTGGCTCACAGTCGGGCCTAACCACGGCATCCCTTTTCTCTCGGATGTCGCAGGAATGTATACGAACGAGCTGGCGACGCTCGCGTGTGCGCTCCTGATCGTTGCCGTCGCCGGTGCCACCCTGCTCGGTCGCCGTAGCTGGCTTGAGCACCCGCTGATGGTGCGCCTCGGCAACTGGTCGTACGTCTTCTACCTCGTACATGCGACCGTGATCTACGCGACGATGAACATCCTCGGCGGTAGCCACGGGCCCGGCTGGAGCAACCTGCTCTGGGGCACCGGGATCTTCCTGGTCGCGGTCGCCCTCTCGTTCGCCATCCATCACCTGGTGGAGGTGCCTGCGGAGCGCGTCATCCGCGGCTGGAAGGATCGACGGGATCTGGCGGCGACGCCACGATGAGCTCCCAGGACGGGCTGTCGACGCGACCCTACTGAGCGTCAGCGCCCCAGCGACCGCACCTGCTCGGGCGTCGGGTAGGAAATGAGCACGGCCCGGTGTTTGCCGTTGAGCACGAACATGCTGCCCGCCGCAACAGCGGAGGCACCAGCGTCGAGCGCTGTGCGGAAGTCGTCAAACGCGGAGGCCCCGCCCAGCGCAACGACAGGGACCGTGACGGCGGACGCCACAGACTCGACGAGTTTCAGATCGTAGCCGCTGAAGGTGCCCTCTCGGTCGATCGACGACACGATGATCTCCCCGGCGCCCAGCTCTTGAGCGCGGCGAGCGGCCTCGGCGGGAGTGAGTCCCACGCGCTTCGAAGCGCGGCGGATGAAGGTGTCCCACCCTCCGGTCATCCTCTTCTTAGCGTCGATGCTCACGACCGTGCTTGACGCGCCGAGTGCCGCCGAGATCTCGGTGATCGACTCCGGTTGCGTGACGGCGATGGTGTTCAGCACGACCTTCTCGATGCCGATACCCGTGATGCGCCGAGCATCGGCGACCGAGGTAATGCCTCCCCCGTAGGCGACCGGCATGAATGCTTCACTCGCGATGTCCGCGATGAGCCCGTAATTGACACCCGTACCCTTGAGCGAGGCGTCGATGTCGCAGATGACGAGTTCGTCGACCTGCTTCTCGTTGAAAATACGCACCGCGTTGATCGGATCGCCGACGTACTTGTCGCCGGCAAAGCGCACTGGCTTGACCAGGTAGCCGTCGCTCACTAGGAGCACGGGGATCACGCGCGGGAAAACGTTCATAGGTGCGCGAAGTTGCCGAGGACGGTCATCCCGAAGGCGTGGCTTTTCTCCGGATGGAACTGTGCTCCCATGACGTTACCCGCGCGAATCATCGAGGCGAACGGGACGCCGTACTGCGTCGTCGCCAGGACATCCTCGTTGCGGTCGGGGACGACGCGGTAGCTATGCACGAAATAGAATCGGCTGTCATCGGCGAGTCCGGCGACCAGTGGATCTTCGCGGGACGGGTGAGCGTAGTTCCAGCCCATATGCGGCACCCGGATGCCGGCCGCTTCATTGAACCTTTGACTAACGCCGGGGACGAGTCCGAGACCCGGGGTGACACCCTCCTCGCTCGAATCCAGCAGCAGCTGCATCCCGAGGCAGATACCGAGCACGGGCTGGCCCGTTGCCGCGAAGTCGCGAAGAGCTTCGACGAGTCCCTGCTCTCTCAAGAGATCCATGCCAGTGTCGAAGGCGCCGATTCCGGGCAGCAGCACTCGGTCGCTCGCGGCGATCTCCGCCGGCGTGCTCACACGGCGCGATGTAGTTCCGACCCGCTTGAGCATGTTCTCGACGGAGCCGAGGTTTCCGAGCCCGTAGTCGATGATCGAGACACCACTCACCGACCACCGCCTGTCTCCGGGCTAGCCGGTAACTCTTTGACGTTCAGATGATACTGCCCGCGAGCGGGCCGAAGCAGACCGACCGGGTCGATCGGCAGTGGCGGCTGACCTACCTCGACGTGGCTCGCACTCGACGGGACCCGCGACGCCTGACCCGCGGGGCGACCGGCTCAGCCGATGCCTCTCATGTTGTTCCAGCCGGAGTCGATTTGGCGGTTCCCCAGCCATGACCCGTCTCCCCTTCCGAGATACAGGAACAGGCGCCCGTCGGGCAGCCGCGCGAGCACGTCAGTGCCCGCCCGGCCATCCCAATTTCCCGGGCTGAAGACTGTCACGAAACTGGCCCATCCGATGCCGATGAGGCGGGGGGACTGCCAGACGCCCGTGCCGTTCGTTGGGTAGAGCCATAGCGACCCGTCCGCGGTTCGGGCAATGACGTCGGCTCCCCCGGATCCGTCGAAGTTGCCGGCGTTGAAGATCTCAGTAAACGGACCCCAGCCAATCCCGATCTTCACGCCGTTGTTCGAGAGCCATCCGCCAGCGCCATCGCCTCGGTAGTACCAGAGGTCCCCCGCCTGGTCACGCACGACGACGTCCTGCTTGCCGTCGCCGTCGAAGTCCATCCCAAACGCGCGATTGATCCCACCCCAGTCCTGTCCGATCACAACCGGAGCCGCGAGACCACCGGCGCCGTCGCCTGGGTAGAGCTCGAAGACCCCGTTCGCGATCCGGCCGACGTCGGGGTGGCCGTCGCCGGTGAAGTCACCAAGCGTGACCGTCATGGATGCAGCACCCCATGCGGCAACGAGCGTCGGAGTCTCCTGATGCATTCCGCCCTCCCCGTCCCCCCGGAACAGGCGGAGTTCTCCCGCTGGGGTCACCCCGAGCACATCACGGTCGCCGTCGCCATCGAGGTCCCCCGCGCCACCCGACTGCGGAGACCCCGCGCCAGGTGTCGGTGTCGGTGTCGGTGTCGGTGTCGGTGTCGGAGTCGGAGTCGGTGTCGGAGTCGGAGTCGGAGAGACGGGTTTGAGCGTGCCAGGAGCGTCACCCGGACCCACGATGACTCGCATCGAGTTCCAACCCAATCCGATCGCACCAGACGAGGTGATGGCGCCGGCACCGACCCCCGAGTACAGATACAGTGCACCGCTCCCGTCCCGAGCGATCAGGTCGGGGATGCCGTCTCCGGAGAAATCTCCCACGGAATAGATGCCGGTCATCCCATTCCATCCGATACCGATCCGGATGGGAGGCCTCAAGGTGGAGTCACAGGCCCCGGGGTAGAGCATGAGATCGCCGTTGGAACGACGCGCGACGAGGTCGCCGCAGCCGTCGCCTGTAAAGTCGCCGGGGCCAGCGAGAAGGGTGGCTGACTTGAAGCCGGTCGCTATCTGGACTCGCGACCCGAATGTGCCGCTTCCCGTTCCGGGCCAGAGCCACAACCGACCGCCGGAATCCGTAGTAAATACATCGGCGAAACCATCCCCATTGAAGTCGCCCGCGTACACGATCGAGGTCGCATCTGACCAGTCGACGGCAAGGCGCCGCAGCACCGGATACTCGAGAGTGCCGTCGCCAACGTAGAAGTACGCCTGACCCGCACCGTCGACCCCGATGACGTCGCGGTAGCCGTTGTTGTCGAAATCACCCATCCCGATCAGCGTCTTGATGCCATTCCAGCCCGGGCCGAGGCTCACGCGCGGTTTCCAACTTCCGTCACCGCTCCGAGGGTAGGCCCACATCTCCCAGTTGACATCGATGGCAATCAGGTAGTCCTCGCCAGCCGTCGTCGTGATGAACTGCTCGCCACGCGTGCTGCCGAACCAGTCGGTGTAGAAGCGCCAGAAATTGCGATTGCCGTACGTTGAGCACCCGTCACCGGTGCCGTACAGATTTGCGAGGGCGGCATCGTTGGGCTGGTAAGGCGTGTAGTTGTAGAGGGCTGCCGTCGCGTAGTTCTGGACCGCGAGACTTGTGCCCCCGCAGGAGGCGTTCGGCGAATACTGCACGAATTGTGTTCCGGGTTGGCGGGCGAAACGGTTCGCCATGTAGGCCTTGAGCTGGCGCGCGCCCGAGACAATCTGTTTGCCCAGGCCTTCGAAAGCGACATCGCAAGGGGCGGTGTCGGGGCAGGCCAATCCCATCGCGTGGTTAAGAGCCCAGTCGCTCGGTGTCCTGCTGGTGACGAGTCCCTGCTCCTTCTGCAACATCACGAGGACGACCTTTGCCGAGACTCCGCACGCGACCTGAACTGTGTAGATGAGATCGGCGGCGCGGTAGTCGCCCGCTGGGATCGCGTCGCACACCAGCTTGCCGGAGCCCGTCGACGACAATTCGCGCGCGCGTCCTTCGTAAGGAATCACCGCGACGTTGAGGCAGCGACCATTGCCGCACGCGCCGATGCGGGCTTGGAGGAAGGCCTGGATCTCGGATGCGGTCATGGCTGCGGCGTCGTAGAACAGCGAGTCGGCGATGATCAGCTGCGGGTCGAACTGGGAAGCCGTCGCGATCGCGGACGCTGCCGTCGCTGACGGAGGGGTGACGACGGCTTCACTCGCGGCAAACCCCGCTGCGGTGCCGAAGGGGATCGCGAGCGACAGGGCGAGCAGACCCCCCAGCCATCGCGGTCTCATCGCCACCCCCACGTCGTCATCCCGAACACTATACGTAGAGGATCGGCCGCGAGCCCGGAGCCGGGGCCGACCGCGCCGAGCTGTATCGAGTGTGCGGCTCCGCCCGGCGGTATCGTGAGACCCTGTGGAGACAATCTGGCCGGCCCCGTTCCGCCCTCCCCACGCGGGACCGTGAAGCTGCTCGTCACCGGAGCCGCAGGCCTTGTCGGCGGCGCGATCGCTCGCCGCGCGACCGAACTCGGCCACGAAGTCATCCGGGTCTGGAATTCCGCGCCGATCCCGGCCCTGCCCGGCGCACATGATCTGCGGTGCGATCTCGAGAACCCCTCCGCGGTCTCCTCGCTACCCACCGATGTGTCCGCTGTCATCCACGCGGCGGCGCGCGTCCCCGCCGGCAATTGGCCCGACGATGCCGCGGGCTCGGCCAACCGCCGCGCCGACGACGCCCTGCTGCATCAGTACCGGGCCTTCGGAGGAGCCTGGGTCTACGTGTCCAGCGTGGCCCTGGAGGTGCCGGAGGTGCGCCGGACGAGCTCCTACGCGCGGGAGAAGGCGGCCACCGAGGAAAACGTCACGCTCGCGTTTTCGGGTCGGGCTCGCAGCCTCAGGATCAGCTCCCCTTACGGACCCGGGATGCGGCATCTCAACGTCCTCCGCCGGTTCGTGGAGGCTGCGCGCGCGGGCGGCCCGATCACCATCTTCGGAAGCGGCGAACGGACGCAGGACTTCATTCACGTGGATGACGTCGCGACCGCTGCCATCGCCGCTGCAGAGGTCCCCGGGGGCGCGCCGGTCGTCGTCGCCTCCGGCGAACCGGTCACAATGACCCAGCTCGCTCGCCTAATCGTGCAGATCGCGGGCTCCAGCTCGCCCATCAATTACTTGGACAGACCCGACCCCCAAGAGCGATTCAGGGCGGACTACGACCTCGGTCCCGCGTTCGACGCGCTCGGCTGGACGCCATCGATCCGCCTGGAGATAGGCCTTCGATCCCTAGTCGAGGCGATGTGAGAGTCGCCCTGTTTTCGGACGTGCATGGGAATGCCGTCGCGCTTCGCCAACTTCTTGAGGAGCCCGGGTTCGCCTCAGCGGACATGCGGGTGTTCCTCGGCGATGCTGTCGGCTATTTCCCTGCGGGGGCGGAGGTCGTCGAGGTCCTGCGTTCGACGGTCGACATCGGGGTGCAAGGCAATCACGACGCGATGATCACGGGCGCGCTACCGATCGACCCGGTCGCGGACCAGGTCTACCGCCTGGCCGTTCAGCTCGGGTCGCTCAACGACCAGGCCCAAAGCTACCTCGCAGAACTCCCCCGCACTGCGGAACTAAGCGGCGCATTTCTCGTGCACGGGAGCCCAAGCAACCCTCTCCTAGGGCGCCTCCACGCTGACACCTCCGAGGACGCAATCGGCGAACTGACGACACCATTCGTCTTCGTCGGCCAGACGCATCGACCGTTCATCCGTCGGGTCGGGTCATCGACGCTCGTCAACGTCGGGTCGGTCGGGCTTCCCCGCGATGGCACCGCACACGGCTGTTACGCTGTGTGGGATTCCGCGAGCGGCGAGGTGCAGGTGCATCCATTCCGGCTGGACGCGAGGGCCATCCTCTCGGAGTATCCCGATGTGCATCCGGACGTGCGCGCGAGGATCGCGGAGCGGTGATTGTCCGCACAACCGGAGGACTGCAAACGGTGTTGAACATTCTGGTGACCGGTGGTGGGGGCGGCGGCGTCGGCGAACAGCTGATAAAGACGATGCGCCTCTCCGGGATCGAAAGCCGAATCGTGGCCACGGACACCTCGAGCGTGAGCACGGCGACGGTGAACGCAGACGCCTTCGAGGTCGTGCCGATGGCGCGCGACGAGGGCTACCTCGACGCGCTCCTCGCCCTGAGCGCTCGCGAGAAGATCGACGTGCTCCTGCCCGGATCTGAGGCTGAACTCCGGGTGATCAGCGACAACCGCGAGCACTTCGAACGGCTCGGCATCTTCTTGCCGATCAATCCGAAATCAGTGATCGATCTCAGCCTCGACAAGAGCCGCACTGCCAAGTTCTTTATCGAACACGGTCTCGCGTTCCCGCGGAGCGCGACGATCACGAGCACCGATGACCTCGAGCGCGTCGACTTCCTGCCTGCGGTTTTGAAGCCGTCGATCGGCGGCGGCGGCTCAGCCAACATAATGCTCGCCCAGTCCCTCGACGAGCTTCGGGTCTTCGGGCAGTACCTACTCGGCATCTATCCGGAGTTCGTCGTGCAGGAGTACGTCGGCACCGAAGAGTCGGAATACACGGTCGGCGTACTGCTCGACATGGACGGCGGGGTCGTGAACTCGATCGCGATGCGCAGGATCATCCGCAACGGTCTCGGCGCCAAGCTCCGCGTCGCAAACCGCACGGGGCGAGCGGAGCACGGCGAGTATCTCGCCATCAGCAGCGGCATCTCTCAGGGCGAGTTCGTCTCTCCCTTTGAGCTCAACCGTGAATGCGAGCGGATCGCCGTCGAGCTCGGCGCGAGAGCTGCCATCAACATCCAATGTCGCTGGGTCGACGGCAAAGCCGTCGTGTTCGAAGTCAACCCACGTTTCAGCGGCACGTCGTCGAGCCGCGCTCTTGTCGGCTACAACGAACTGGCGGTGCTATTGCGAGCACGGTTCGAGGGCATCGAGCCGGAGCGCGGGTTCGCCTATCGTCACGGCTACGTGCTCCGCGGTCTCCAGGAACGCTTCATCGCGGCGGCTGGCTAGGTCGAGCAAGCCGAAACCTGCGTGATCGTTCGGGGTCTGGGGAGGAGAACGTCATGCGTTCCAGGTCGTTGCGTCAGATCGTTAGTACGGAGAGCCGAGCGCTAGCACGTCGGCGACGCAGGTAATGCGGACGCCTGGCAGTAGCCCGGCAAGGGTCTCGGCAAGCCGCGGGCCGAAAGTCTGAGACATGATCAGCACCGAATCGGGCGGCCGCACGAGGAGCTCCTCGCGGTTCTCGATCGGTGCAACGAACCCGGGGTAGAACTTCCCGTGCGCGCCTTCGTCGTCGTCGAAGAAGCGCACGGCGTCCAACCGGAGTCTGCCGATCTCGGCGACGTTCAAGAACCGACTGGGCACGTACACTCCGAGCTCCCGGCGGTCGCGGGTGCCGTCTTCGACGAAAGCGCGGACTAGCCCGCCATTGGCACGCGCCTGGCGCGCGTAGCGCTCCGCGACCCCGATCGCCTCCCCGACCTCGACCGGTTCAACCGATTGCTCGACAGGGGTGATGAGGCAATAGAGAGACCCGCCAAAGGATGCGACCTCGAGAACGTCGACACCCAATCCCGCCAGCCGGACCGTGTTGGTGAGCGTCCGGCGGTCGAAATAGCTCCAGTGCTCGTGGAACAACGTCGAGACGTCACCCGAGTTGAGGTAAGCGCTCTCGTCCGGTACGCCGACGATGATGCGACCGCCGACGGCCAGCTGGCTCGCAAGAACGCTGAGGAAATCGACCGGATCCTCAAGGTGCTCGAGCACGTTGCTGAGCACAATGAAATCGAACAGCCCGGTCACCTGTGGCGACGGGAAGAAGTCGTGCACAATCTCGACGCCGTTCTCGCGCGCCCCGTCCTGCCCGTGCGCACCCGGCTCGATCCCGAGTACGGCGGCGCCCCGGTCTCGGAGCTGGGCAAGGAGGTAACCGGTTCCGCTCCCGATCTCTAGCAGGCGACGCCCCGCGAATTCGCCCACCTCCCGATCGATGAACGCGAGGAAGTCGTCGGCATAGACGCGCCCGATCCCGGAGGCGTCGAAGTTACTCGGCATCGCGTCAGCGGTGCGATACGCGAGGCCGAGTGCACGGGCGACGACGGGATTCTCGACTTGGCTGACGAGCCCCGTGCGGGTATCAACCCCGAGCACGAATGGCAACGCATCGGGCAGGCCAACCATGTTGTGCGGGCGATCGAGGGCGCCGAGGACGAACGGGAGTGAGTCGATTTGCCATAGGGAGGTCACGCGCGAGTGGGGCAAAAGCGACACGAGGTCGACGTTAGTACAACGCCCGGAGTGGCTCGTCCAGCACTCGGCGCAGCTCTGCGGTCATCGCGGCACCGGAGGCGCTCGCCGAGGCGTGATCGCGCACCCACTGAGCGCCGCGCCGCGCGAGCGGCTCGAGCCGATCTGGCTCGTCCAGCAGCAACTGTAAGTGGGTGTGGACGCGATGCGGCGGCGTCACCAGCCACGCCTCTGCTGAGTCATCGGGGAGCTGCAGCTCGACCCGCGGATCCGCGCTCGTCACCAGGGCAGCGCCGGCGGCCATCGCCTCGACACCGAACACACCCGGGGTGAAAGCGTAGAACTCGTTCAACACGATGTGCGCTCTTCGCAGAGCATTCTTGACCTCGGCGTTTGGCACACCGATGAGCTCGATGTATTCGAAGTCATAGCCGTCCTCGAGCAACGCGGCGACGGCGGCCCTTACTAGCTGCGTGCCCTTGATGATCGGCGACGACGGGGCGTGCACAACGACGGGACGATCGAGTTCAGCGAAACGATCGAACGAGGTGGTGATCTCGTCATCCGGGTAGAAATACCGCGTGGGCAGGGTGGCACGTTCGAGATAGCTGCGCTGGTCGACATCCGCGTTGTAGATGAGGTCGGCGTACCGGTCGGCGACCGCCGCGACGCGCCGCTTGATGTCGTCGTACGCGTCGGTGCCGAACACCGGATTGACATCAGCCAGGTAGGTGGCGAGGTTCGGATGCCCCGACTCACGCTCGAGCTCACGCATGCGCTTCGGAGAGCGGATGTCGTTACCGGTGAAGGAGCAGACGATCCTGATTCCCCGACGCCGAAGGAACCGAAACTCGTGTTCGCGGTAATCGCGTCCCGAATTCAGGAACCCCTCGGAGCCGACATAGACGAATCCCCGTGCGCGTGCCGCGAGGCTTCCGAGTTTCCACGGTCCGAGGAACAGGTCCCGCCGATTCGCTGCTCCGGGCAGCCGACTCAGCGGACCCGGAGACCATCCATAAGGCACGTCGTAGTAGCGGTGTCTGGCGAGCACGACGGACAGCGAGCCGGGGATGGCGCGGGCGATGTCGAAGACCAGCGACGCAATCTCGTAAGGTCCAACCACCCAGTCGAGATCTTTCGGCGAGCTGCCCCGGCGGACCCTGGCGATGAGGTAGGCGAGCCGGAGCACGACAATCTGCACGAAGAACCGCAGACCCCCGATCATCCGCCTCACGATGGTCACGGCCTGCAGAACTTGACGTAGAAGCTCTTCGGAACGCGGTTGAGTTTCATGAGCACCCAGAACAGCGGCCGCAGCCTCTCGAACCACTGCTTGTAAGTGGGGTAGTCGCGGTAGGTGTGCTTTGGCGCGGTCATGAGCGCGTCGAACCGCGCATCGTCGTAGCCGAGGCGTTTCTTGATCAACTCGATGAGTTGCGGATCGGGATACCGCGGAGCAGTGAACCGCTCAATGGCCACCTGACGCTCCATCTGCCCGGATCGGATGAGAGCTGAGAACTCGATCTGACGGAAGTTGACGCCGAAGCGCTTGGGCATGAAGTAACTGTGGCAGAACGCCGAGAAGCGATTCTCGAGGTGGTGGCCGCCGTACCACTCCCACCCATAGCGATCCGCGAGAAAGCGCTTGGCGTCCTCCTTGTGATAGTCGACCCAATACAGGGGACGTGTGCGCTCGATCCCGGAGAAGGCCGACCATTTCAGAAACTTGAGGAAGTCGAGGTTGGGGTAGGTCTTCATCGGGACGGTCCCGAATTTGCGGTGAACCGACTTGATGTACCCACCGTCCATGTAGATCCATCCTCGGGGAGCGATGCCCTCCGTGCGGAACGAGTGCCCCTCGACGATGTGCTTGATGCCGTGCTTCTCGGCAGCGCGGTAGAGCACGCCCATGAAACCGATGTCGGTCGGCGTGTCGATGTCGATGACACCAGCCTCGATAAACGACCGGTAGATGTCGTCGTACTCGGTGTTGTCGACGACATAGGTCTCGAGGTCGACGCCAAGCTTGTCGAGAACGGCGTAGATGTTGGACGTGGCCACCGGGGAGTTCCAGGTGTTGTCGAAGTGCACCGCGAGAGGGCGCACCCCCAGCTCGACCAGCAGATGGGCGAGATACGACGAGTCCGTGCCGCCGCTCACCCCGATAATGCAGTCGTACTTCTTTCCCTCGCCCGAGCGCTTCAGCCTCTCGGCGAAAGCGTGCAGCGCCGCAGTGCTGGAGGCACCGATCGGGTACTGCGCGTCGAGCTCGTCGTGGAGCGAGCAGTAGTAACAGGTCGGCCCCTCGTCGAGCCGCGCGCCCGGCACATCCGAGGTCGTGATGCACCGCTCGCACATGACGGTCGTCGAGAGATCCCGTCCGGGGATCTCGTACCGCGCATCGATGTGGGCGTCGTCCTCTACTCCAACCGACCGATGCTCGCGTTCCTCCTGGAACAGGTCGGTGAGCTGCGCACCGCTCGGATAGTTGATGAGCACACTGTCACGGCCACCCTGCATAACGAACTGACTGCCCGCGGCAACCGCTGACGCGCTGGCTTCGAGGATGGGCTCGGCGAGGTGCTCCCGTGTGCCCGCGCCGCCGTGTGCGATGACCGGCACCTCGGGCAGGAGGCGGGTTACTTCCCGGACGAGTTCGAGATCGATTCCGGCACGCGTTCCCTCCCTGTCGATGCTCGTCACCATGATCTCGCCCGCGCCGACCTCGGTTGCGAGACGACTCCACTCCTGAAGCCGAAGCTCCGAGAGTTCGGTGCCTCCCCGACCGAAGATGCGGTACTCCCCGTCGTACGCACGCACATCGACAGCTGCGATGACCGCCTGCGCTCCGAGCGCCCGCACAGCGTCAGCGACGATCTCCGGGGAGTCAAGCAGCGTCGTATTGAAGACGATCTTCTCGAAGCCTTCGCGCACCAGACGGTCCGCCTGTTCGACCGAACCAACTCCCCCGCCGTAGGCCAGCGGCACGAAGCACTCGGTGGTGAGCCTTCGCAGGTAGTCGAGCTGAATCGGCGCGCCGCGCGCCGCCCCGATGTCGAGGAGAAGCATCTCGTCGACCTCGAGATCGTTGAAAATGCTGAGGACGTTGACCGGATCGCCGACGTATTGCGGGTCCTCGAACCGACGCGTCTTAACGAACCTGTCGTTCTCGAGGAGCAGCGCCGGGATGACCCGCGGACGAACGCTGAGCATCAGGACCTTCCGAAGTCGGCGAGGAGGCGCGCGCCCATCCGGTGGCTCTTCTCTGGATGGAACTGCGCGCCGACGACATTCCCGCGACGGATCATCGACGCAAACGGTACGCCATAGTCGGTGATCGCCATCGTGTCGGATGGGTCGGACGGGTCGGCGTAGTACGAATGCACGAAATAGAAACGATCGCCGTCCAGGACGGCCGGGAGCATGTCCGGGTTGCCCTGTCGCGTGACGGTGTTCCAGCCCATATGTGGCACACGGAGCGTCTCATCACCCACGGTCCGCGGGAAGCGCCGGACTGTTCCCGGCACGATTCCGAGCCCGGGCTCGTCGCCCTCTTCGCTGCCGTCGAGCAGCAGTTGCATGCCGAGGCAGACGCCGAGCACCCGATCGCCCGCCGCGGCCTTCGCCGCGACGACCTCGCCGAGGCCCGAGAGCCGCAGTCGTGACGCGGCAGTGTCGAACGCGCCGACGCCCGGCAGAATGATCCGCTCGGCCGCGGAGATGACGTCAGCGTCGGCGCTCAGCTCGCTGGTCAGGCCGGTCTTGCGGATCATGTTGGCGATCGACGCGACGTTCCCGACCCCGTAATCGACGATTGTGATGTCGACTGTCATCGACGCCTGGGTCTCACCGAGGCGATCGCACGTGCGAGCGTCGAGGCCACCTGCTCCACGTCGGCACCGGTGAGTTGTGGGTATAGCGGGATGGTGAGAGCCGATTGATGAGCTCGGGTTGCTGCCGGCAAGGACTCGTCGGGGATGCCGAAGCGCTCGCGGAAATACGGTTGAAGGTGCATCGAATAGGTGCCGAGGGTGACCTCGACATCGTCGCCCTTCATCACGTCGATGATCTCGTTCCTGTCGATGTCCTCGTCGAGGAGCACGACGTACGACTGATAGGAGTGCTCCAGCCCCGCTGGGACGACGGGGACGCGCACGCCGTCCATGCCGGACAGCACGGCGTCGTATTCGGCTGCGACCTCGCGCCGTCGACGGAGGATCTCATCCAGACGCGCCATCTGCGCGATTCCGATGGCCGCGTGCACATCGCTAAGCCGGTAGTTATAGCCGGCATCGATGAAGGACATGAAGTGCGATCCACGCACTGAGCCATGCGATCGCAACACCCGCATCCGATCCGCAAGGGTTTCGTCGGAGGTCGTGACCATCCCGCCCTCCGCCGTCGTGATGATCTTTCGAGGGTGGAAAGAGAAGACGCCCGCGAGCGCTAGAGTTCCGGCCTCCCTGCCGTGATACGTCGCGCCGAGGGCACAGGCTGCGTCCTCGATGACCGGAATACCGTGACGCGTCGCGATCTCGTTGATCGGGTCCATGTCGGCGGTGAGCCCGAATGCGTGCACGGGCATGATCGCCGTCGTGCGAGATGTGATGGCGGCCTCGAGAAGCGCTGGATCAAGGTTGAAGGTGTCGATGTCGATGTCGACGAAGACTGGAGTCGCCCCCTGCTGCACGACGACGTTAGCCGTGGCGGGAAAGCTGAAGTCCGGGATGATGACCTCGTCGCCGGGTTTCACACCCGCCGCATGGAGGGCCAGGTGGAGGCCGGTCGTTGCGGAGCTCACCGCGAATGCCTCCGCGCTGCCCGTGCGCGCGGCGATGAGCCGCTCGAACTCAGCGGCACGGGGTCCCTGGGTCAGATATCCGGATTCGAGCACCTCCCCGACGAGCCGAAGCTCCTCGGCGCCGGTGAGGGGGATATTCAACCTCATGCGAACACAGCCTGATACCAGGCCACGGTCTCACGGAGTCCTTCGTCGCTCAAAGCAGCGGGCTGGCGCCCAAGGTAGGTCGCCAGTCGGGTGACGTCGGCCTGGTGGGACCTCACGTCGCCCGCCCGCTCGGGAGTGTGCACGACCGGATGATCCGAGGCATCCATAATCTGCAAAATCTGGGCGACCAGAGCGTTGATCGACGTCGGCACGCCGGTGGCTACGTTAAACTCTAGGCCGCTGCATTCCGGGCTTTCGGCGATGGCCACCGTCAGATCCGCGGTATCGCGGACAAATGTGAAATCCCGAGTCTGCTCCCCGTCGCCGTGGATTTCGATGGGGGTGCCGTTCATCACGCGCTGAACGATGATCGGGATGATGCCGGCATAGGAGCCGGGATTCTGGCGCGGCCCGTAGTTGTTGAAGGGCCGCACGGTCGTTGCGTCGATGCCGAAGGTGCGCACATAGGAACGGATGATGTGATCTTCGGCTGACTTCGCTGCGGCATAAGGCGTGATGGCGTCGTGAGGATGGTCCTCATCCATCGGGGTGTACCTGCTGGTCCCGTATGCCTCAGAACTCGACATGTGCACGAGCCGTTGGATGAGCCCGCGACGCGCGAGCTCGCAGAACGTGGTGGTGATCCCGATGTTCGTGGTGATGGTCCAGGACGGGTAGGTCAGCGACGTGGGCAGCGGGACGACTGCGAGGTCGAATACCGTCTCGATCTTGTGCGCGATCACTACGTCCTGCATGGCGGCGAGGTCTGATGCGTCGAGACGCAGGATCTCGAGGTCGTACTTGCTGCGCGCGTCGTCAAGATTGCTCTCGTTGCCGAGGAAGAAATTGTCGACAACCACGAGAGTGCTCGGTTCCTCGAGCACCAAGCGGTCGACCAAGTGGCTCCCGATGAAGCCCGCGCCCCCCGTAACCAGCACAGAACGATTTCGGATCGACACGTTCGATTGCCCTTCTAAAGGTGTGGGGTGACGTTGCCCAGCCGCGATCAATTATACGGAGACGGACCTTGGCGCTCCTGCGTCGTACCGGATCGCTCGCGGCTTCGGCGCTTGCGAGACGCTATGACGACCGATGGTCGCCCGCGGCGCAACGGAGGAGCCTCCTAAGCTTGAGGCCATGCGGATCGTGAGCGTCGTCGGTGCGCGACCGCAGTTCGTGAAAGTCGCGCCGGTCGCCGCCGCCATGGAGGGACGTGCCGACCACCTCATCGTCCACACCGGCCAGCACTACGACGAGCTGATGAGCGACGTGTTCTTCCGCGACCTCGGCATTCCCGCTCCCGCGGTGAACCTCGCGGTCGGATCCGGGAGTCATGGGCGGCAAACCGGACTGATGATCGAGGGTCTCGAACGCGAGTTCGAAGCCCTCTCCCCCGATTGGGTTCTCGTCTACGGTGACACGAATTCGACAGTCGCCGCCGCGCTCGCCGCCGTGAAGCTCCACCTCCCGGTCGCGCATCTTGAGGCCGGCCTGCGCTCGTTCAACCGCCGGATGCCAGAAGAGCACAATCGCGTTCTCACCGATCACGCCGCCGATCTGCTCCTCGCACCAACCCGCGCGGCGATGGCGCACCTCGAACGCGAGGGACTCGCCGAGAGGTCTCGTCTCGTGGGTGATGTGATGACCGACGTCCTCCATCGCACGCGCGACCGCGTGCTCGCTGAATCTCGACCCGCGCCGCACGGCCTTCCGACGGGCGGGTACTACGTCGCGACCATCCACCGCCCCGACAACACTGACGACCCCGAGCGTCTTCGCGCGATCGTCGGAGCACTCGCCGAGCTTCCCCACCCGGTGCTCCTGCTCGCGCATCCCCGGCTCCGCTCGCTCGCGGCGCAGCATGGGATCGCGCTCGAGACGGGTGGGTTGCGCGTCTCTGAACCACTCGCGTACCCCGAACTCGTCTCCGCGGTCCTGAACAGCGCGGGCGTCGTCACCGACTCGGGTGGCTTGCAGAAGGAGGCTTTCCTCCTGCGCGTCCCCGCGACGACTCTGCGCCGGGAGACAGAGTGGATGGAGACCGTCGACCTCGGCTGGAACGTGCTCGTGAACGAGCCGGAACAGATCGCAGCCGCCGTTTCGCGTCCGGTTCCGAACGCTACGGACGCCACGCCATACGGCGATGGACACGCCGCAGAGGCGGTCGTCGACGAACTCCTCGGGGAGTCGCGGTGACTCGGGCGCGCCTGCTCATCCTGTCGTTCTCCGACATCTCGGCAGACGCCCGAGTGCTCAAGCAGGTCAGGTTCTTCGCCGACCGTTACGACGTGACGACCTACGGCTACGGGCCGAGCCCCGACCCACGGGTCTCGCATGTGCGCCTCGACGACACTCTCGGCGTCCGACGGTGGACCCGACGCGACCTCGTTCTGCGGCGCTTCCAGAAGATCTATTGGGGCCAGCCGGCGATCCGGAAGGCACGATCCGACCTCGCCAGGCTCAAGCGGTTCGAGGTCATCCTCGCCAACGACGTCGACGCGGTCGGCCTCGCCCTCGCTCTGAAACCCGCAAACGGGGTCCACGCCGATATCCACGAGTATGCCCCGCGGCAGAACGAGGAGCTGATGATCTGGCGGGTCTTCGAGGCCCCGTACATGCGCTGGATGTGTCGGCGATTCCTGGTGCGTGCCTCCTCGATGACCACTGTCGGCCACGGCATCGCCGATGAGTACCGACGCGTATACGGCCTTCGCGCCGGAGTGGTCACGAACGCCGCGCCTTACGCCGAATTGGAGGCACGGCCCGCCGGTTGGCCGATCCGCCTCGTGCACAGCGGGGCGTCGCTTCGCAATCGGAGACTCGAGGTGCTCGTGGACGCGGTGGCCGCGACGACGAGTGACGTGACGCTCGACCTCTATCTGATGGGCAACGATCCCGAGTACGTCGTCGAGCTGCGCGAGCGCGCCGCGGGGTCCGGCCGCGTGCGGTTCCCCGATGCCGTGCCCTACGCGCAACTCATCAGTCGTCTCAACGAATACGACGTCGGCCTTCACATCATGGCCCCGACCAACTTCAACAATCGTTGGGCGCTGCCCAACAAATTCTTCGACTACGTGCAAGCGCGCCTCGGGCTAATCATCGGGCCGTCCGCCGAGATGCAGAACATCCTCGTCGCCCACGAGTTCGGCACCGTGTCCGACGATTTTGGAGCGGCGGCTCTCACCCGCGTGCTCGACGCCCTGACCCCCGAGCAGGTCGACGCCTGGAAGGCGCACGCGTTAGTCGCCGCCAAAGCGCTCTCATCGGAGTCCCAGGTAGAGATCTGGGGTGTAGCGGTAGACGCGCTCGCCGATCGGGCGCACGCGTGACAAGCCCCGTCGTGGACGTCATCATCCCGGTGCATACCGATCGACGTCCAATCGCTCGGGCGACAGCGTCGGTTCTCGCGACTACCTTGACCGACACTCGGGTCACCATCGTCTGCCACAACGTGGCGGTGGACGCGATCGCGGCATCCCTCGGGTCGTGGAGCGGCGACCCGAGGGTGCGGTTATTGCCTCTCACCGATGGCATCCCGAGCCCCGCCGGCCCGATCAACGCGGGACTCGACGCGGCGACCGGCGACTTCACCGCTCTGCTCGGCTCGGACGACGAGTACGAGCCGGGGGCTATCGATGCGTGGTTCGCCGTCGCTCGACGGGACGACGCGGATGTGGTCATCCCCCCGCTCCGCACCGCGTCGGGGAGTCCGACACGCAGCCCCCCAACTCGACCATTTCGTACGAGTCGGCTTGACGGCGTCCGCGACCGTCTCGCCTATCGCACCGTGCAACTCGGGCTTGTCTCGCGGCGACGGTTCGGTGACATCAGGATGACGACGCGGCTGCGGTCAGGCGAGGACGTCATCCAGGGCGCCTCGATCTGGTACTCCGGCGCGCGGATCAGCGCCGCCCGGGGCCCCGGCTACCTCATCCACGAGGACGACCCGCACGCTCGCACGTCGAGCAGCGTCAAGCCCGCGGCCGAGTCGCTGCTCTTCCTCGACGCCGTCCTCGAACAGGGATTCATCGCGACGCTGAGCTCATCGCAGCGCGAGTCCTTTGCCATCAAACTGTTGCGCACTCACGTGATGGATATTCTCGGGGCGAGCCTCCAGGCGGGGGGGCCGCCAGACGACTTGGTCGCGCTATCCGCAGGGGTGCGACGGATCGTCGAACTCGCTCCCACCGCCACGTCGATCGTCAGTCGACGCGAGGCACGCATCGTCGCCGAGCTGCGCGGCAGCGCCGACCGCGACCGCCTCGGGGCCGAGCTCGCGGTCCTGACCGACTTCCGGCGTCCGGCCAACCTTTTCCCCGTGTCAGTGCGGCGGTTGCTTCACCGGGAGGCGCCGCTGCGATTTCTCGCAGCAACCGCATTCATGCGCTGATCCCGAGGAAGGGCGCGAGCGCAGCAGCCGATCGGGCACCGTTATGCACGGCCTCCACAAAGGAGGGACCCGCCTCACGGAGCGAGTCGAATGCTGCGGGCTCGGCCGCGGCGCGCCGCAGTTCACCCTCGAGCGATTCGATGGTCGCCTCGTGAACGGGCAGCTCGAGACCTGTGTGAGAACGCACGACGGCTCGGGTGGCGTCGTCGACATGCCCCATCACAAGCAGGCCCGCTGACATCGCCTCACACGCGGTCACGCCGTAGCTACCGATGGCGAACTGATCGAGCACGACGTCAGCCCCCGCATAGAAGGCCGGCATCGAGGCGTGCGGGATGCCGACGACCTCCCGATAGTCGATGATCCCCTCCGCCGCGAGCCGATTGAGCATCGGCAGAATCCTCTCGGTGCCCTTGACCCACATCTGCGTCGGTGCGTGCGCGACCACCAGCGGCCCGGACGATCGGGGGGCGAGCGCCGCCCCCCGCCATACGGAGGGGTCGACGACGAGAGGGCACCACACGGCCTCAGGCACCCACCGCAACAAGTCGGGCGTTGACACGAACACGGGCAGCCCTGACTCCACAGCGAGTGCCGAGTTTCGCGCGGCGGCCTCCTCGAGCGCATGCGCCGGCCCCGCGGGGTACCGGAAGGGTGACCAGAGACTCCCCGCCGCATGGCGTGAGGGCGGGCGGATGTCGCTCCCGTGGAACATCAACGCGCCGCTGATGCCGAGCGCGCGAAGCCGCGCGAGTTCGATGAGGACGGAGCCGTAGGCTCGACCGAGCAGCGGCAGCCCCGACTCCCAGATCACGTGAGTCTGACCGGCGATGAATGCCTCGAACTCGTCATGCCATTTGCCGGAACGCTGGTAGACCCCGGCCGGGACACGAAGGTCGACCTTAGGGAAGTACGGATCGGCGATCCCCTCCATGGACACAGCCTCGACTGCCGGCAAATTCCTCTCCGCCGAACGGGCCCACTCATAGCCCTGCCCCGCCGAATTGGCCGGGCCGATCAGGAGGCGTACAGGTTGCCCCGCCGTCGCGGGGATTGGGGGCACCTCGTCCTCGGAGTAGCGAAACCGCACGGCATCCGCCAGTCGCCCCAAGCGCCCCTCGCCTCGGGCAATGCGGTAGGCGAAACGGCGAAACCACGCAGGTCCCTCGTCCAACAGCCTGACGGTGTCGCGCATCGCACCTCCACCCCAGACACGGCTTTGCACCATTCTACCGATCGAGTGCGATGTCGGTCAGGAAGGCCTGGCACGCCGCTGATACCGTCATCGAAATGAAACACCTTTGGCGCGTGTTCCGCGATCTCCTGCCCCTCTTACCTGGTCGCGCTCGGCAATTCCTCGTCACCTACGTCGTGTGCACCGCGGTGCTCGCGCTCTTCGACGTCGTCGCGATGTCGCTGCTCGTGCTCATCATCACCCCCGTCGCGGCGGGGACGGCGGTGGTGCTCCCCGTGATCGGCGCACTCTCTCCCGACGCGACTCCGATCCTGATTCTGATCGCGTGCGCACTCATCATCGTCAAAAGCATCCTCTCGGTGGGAATGCACTGGATCGCCACCCGACAGTTCGCGATCTACGAGTACGAGATCGGCGCCCGCCTGTTCCGT
Source organism: Pseudolysinimonas sp. (assembly GCA_039933575.1). GTDB lineage: Bacteria > Actinomycetota > Actinomycetes > Actinomycetales > Microbacteriaceae > Pseudolysinimonas_A. The sequence continues at coordinate 21,593 of JBDTNW010000001.1, forward strand.
GCCTACCTCAACTCGACGTGGGAGGAGCGTTCGAAACGAAACACGGTGGAGTTCACTCGCATCGCCGACACCGGCATCTCCGTTGCAATGTCGAGCCTGGTCCTGTCCCTGCTGGTCATCCCGGGGAACGTCCTGACCATCGTGCTCACTCTGGGCGTCCTCATCTTCGCCCAGCCCGTGACGGCCGGACTCGCCCTTGTCTACTTGGGGATCGTCGCGTTCATCATTAACCAAGTCGTCACCAAGCGCACCCTCGACGCAGCTCAGAGCAACCTCGACTTCAGCTTCCGCATCGCGCAGCTCTTGACCGAAATGGTCGACGCTCTCAAAGAGCTCACCCTGCGTGGCCGCCTCGGCCAGATCCAGGAGGTCGTCGGCCGTCATCGCCAGTCCGCCGTCAAGGCTCGCGCCTCGCTGTCGTTCTTATCGATCATCCCTCGCTACAGCTACGAGGCTGCCCTCATTGGCGGCTTTCTCCTCATCGGCGGGGTCGGCTACCTGATCGGTGGCCTGAGCACAGCCGTCGTCGGAGTGGCCCTCTTCGGGGCTACCGGCATCCGCCTCATCCCGGCGCTGACGGGCATCCAAGGGTCGGTGATCACCGCTACGGCCAGCATCCCGTGGGTTGTGGACGTCATCAACGACCTGCGCGGCGCGGAAGCCAACTCCACAGATGCATTGGGCGGGATCGATGCAGTCGAGCTTCCCGAGGAGCCGCGCGCACTGCAGCTCGACGGCATCCGCTTCAGCTATCCCGCCACCGACGGGGACGTCCTCTTCGGCCTCGACCTCGAGGTCCCCCTCGGCTCCTCACTCGGGATCGTAGGCCCCAGCGGTTCCGGCAAGTCGACCCTGATCGATCTGCTACTCGGGTTGCGCATGCCGACAGCAGGGACGATCCGACTTGACGGCCAGCCGTTGCCCGACGTCATCCATTCGTGGCGTTCTCGGATCGGTTACGTTCCTCAGCGGGTGACCCTGTTCGACGGGACGATCGGTCAGAACGTCGCGCTCACCTGGGACGACGACTATGACCGCGAAAAGGTCCTCGAGGTGCTCGAGAAGGCGCAACTCAGCTCCCTGATCGCGGCACGCAAGGGCGGCATCGACGAACGGATCGGGGAGCGCGGGATTTCGCTCTCCGGCGGTCAACAACAGCGACTCGGGATCGCCCGCGCCCTCTACTCAGACCCGTTGGTGCTCGTTCTGGACGAGGCCACGAGCGCGCTCGACACTAAGACGGAAGATGATGTCGTGCAGGCGTTGAAGGCACTCCACGGCGAGGTCACTCTCATCGCCGTCGCCCACCGCATCTCGACGATCAAGGACTACGACCAGATCTGCTACCTCGATCGGGGGCGGATCCTCGGCAAGGGCACCTTCAAGGAGCTGGCCGCAGCGCTTCCGCAGTTTGGACTTCAGGTACAGCTCGCGGGACTCAGCGACCGCGCGCCGGACCTCCTCCTAGGGCCGTGAAGCTCGGTACCTATCGAAAACGCGTGCGCAGTTTCGCGAGCGCCCGCCAGAATCCCCCTGAATTCGGGTACGCGGTGTAGTCGAGGGGAGGACGGGCGATCAGGGCGTCGAATTCCGCAGGCGTGAGTCCGAGCTTCTTGGCGATGAACTCCTGATCTTGCACGCGCAGCGGCTCGGGATAATTCGACGTAACCATGAGCGCCAGCGCGTCGTCTCGGCTCACCTGCCCGGAGAGGATCAAAGACGAGTAGTGCGCGAGCCGCTTGTCGAAGCCGAACTTATGCGGCAGGTAATAGCCCTGGAAGTACCGGGTGAACACCGACTCGTAGTGCTTGCCCCCGTAGTCGCGCCAGCCGACGCTGTCAGCAATGTCCTTCTTGGCGTCGGCGTAGACGTACGGCATGTAGTTGAGCGGCCGAACGGTATGGATGCGTCGAACAAGCGGGAACCAGATGTGCCGCGCGAACATCCCCATCACGGGATACGTCTTCAGCTTCACGGAGCCAAAGCGCTTGTGCACGGCTCTGAGATGCGTGGCGTCGTCGGCGTTGTAGCCCCAGGCCTCCGGGAGCACCGATTCGGTGGCGGCGTTCCCCCCGGACAGGATGTACTTGACTCCGTACTTCTTCGCCTGCTGGTAGGAAACCCACCCGAAGGCATGATCGGTCGGAGTGTCGGCGTTTGCGAGTGACGCCTTGACGAAGGAGAGCTGCAGGTCCTGCATCTCACGCCAATCGACGACGTGCGTGTACAGGTCAAGACCCAGGGTGGTGACGAGGTTATGAATGTTGCTCACCGCCAGCTCGGAGTTCCAGCCGCTATCGAAATGAACGACGAGCGGACGGAGCCCGAGCCTCACTGCCTGGAGAGTCAGGTAGGTACTGTCGACACCGCCTGAGACGCCGATGATGCAGTCATAGGGCTTGTTCGCACCCGCTGCCTTGATGGTGGCTACGAGGCTCTCGAGCTCGCCAAGTCGCTCGCCGCGTTGAGCTGGGAGGAGGACCGGAGCGAAAACCTCATCGAAGTGGTGCGCATGCGACGACACGCCGTTCTCGTCGAACCAGATATCAGGGTCGGTCGTATCCATGATTGTGCGCGCACACCTCTGATACGGTCGCGGCTCAGCTGACATTGGCCCTGTCCTTCTCTCCAGCCCTGGACACCATTCTACGAGCGACGTTTCGTCGCACCGGCCATACCCGGAGACGAAACGTCGCCGTAGACTCGTGCTCCGTGCGGCCCAGAATCCTTTGCGTCTCCTTTTCGCCGATCCACGCGGATTCACGTGTCCTGCGGCAGATCGACGTGCTGCAACAGCACGGTGACGTCACGACCGTCGGCTACGGCCCCGCCCCCGAAGGCGTCGCGCATCACATCCAGGTTCCCGACGACGCGTCGTCTCTGCCGCAGACGCCGCTCGGCGTCGCCCGGCTCGCCCTTCGCCTGCACACGGGCGTCGAGCTGAAGTCACCGGGAGAGAAGGCGGTCGTGAAGCGGGTCGCCGAGTCGGGCCGGTACGACCTCGTGGTGGCGAACGACGCTCGCGCGCTTCCCCTCGCCTTCGCGGCGGACGGCGCGAAGGTCTACGCCGACATGCACGAGTGGGCCGCCGAGGAGCGCGCGACAGTGCTGGTCTGGCGTCTGCTCGTCGGCCCGTACATGGAGTATCTCTGCCAGAAGTACCTTCCCCGAACGGCGACGGTGTCGAGCGTGAGTGCCGGTCTCGCCGGCCTCTACCGCGACCGCTACGGCGTCGCGATCGAGACGATCCGTAACGCCGCCGACTTCCGGGCGGACCTCGCTCCACGGCCCGTCGATCCGGACCGCATCAAGCTCGTGCACAGCGGCACCGCCGACGTGGAGCGCAACATCGTCGAGCTCATCGAGGCCACGGAGCGACTCGGCGAGCGCTTCAGTCTCGACCTCTACCTGCTGGAGGTCCCCGGCGGCCACCTGGCGGAGATCAAGAAGAAGGCCGCGTCGATCCCGCGCGTCACCGTGCACGACCCGGTGCCCCCGGAGACACTCCCCACCGTGCTCAACCAGTACGACCTCGGCGTCTTCCTCTACCCGCTCAAGACACTCAGCCACCTGTACCACCTGCCGAACAAGTTCTTCGACTTCGTGCAGGCCCGGTTGGGGCTCGTGTTCTCGCCCGCACCGGAGATCGATGCGCACATCGCCGAGTACGGCCTCGGGCTGATCACGGCCGACACCACGGCCGACGCGCTCGTCGACGCCCTGCGCGACATCACCGCCGACGACGTGACCGCGTGGAAGAACGCGTCCGACCGCTCGGCGCGGTCGCTCTCCAGCGAGCCCGACCGCGCCGTGCAGGATGCTCTCGTCGCACGGCTCCTCGCCGACCGATGAGGCCCGGCCGCCGGGCGCCGACCGACCGCCGCATGCGGATCGTCATCGCCACCCGGATTTTCGGGCCGGAGGTCTCGGCGGCATCAGCGATCCTGCGCATCTGGGCAGAGCAGTTCCGCGATCGCGGCCACGACGTCGTGATCCTGACCGCGAAGCCGCCCCCCGGATCGGTCATCGACGACCCGCCCCGGATCGACATCCGCCGCGCATCGGTCAAGCGCGACAAGCAGCAGTACGTGCGCGGGTACTTCAGCTACCTGAGTTTCGACATCCCGCTCGCGTTTCGCCTGCTGTTCTCGCGGCGCGCTGACCTCTACCTCGTGGAACCCCCACCCACGACGGTCGCGGTCGTGCGCGTCGTCGCCGCCCTGCGCCGCACCCCGTACGTGGTTCGTGCCGCCGACTACTGGACCGAGGCCGCCGAACTCGTGACGAGCAACCGGCTCGTGATCGGCGCGCTCCGCCGAATTGAGGCGTGGGGCCTTCGTGGAGCCGCGATGCTGTTTGCCGCCCACCAACCGCTGATCGACCGTTTCCGCGAGGTCGGCATCATGACCCCCGCCGTGCCGATCGGTTTCGGCGCCGACACCGTGCACTTCCGCTATGACGGCCAACGTCCCCCTGAACTCCCGGTCTTCGTCTACGGCGGAACTTATTCGGAGTGGCACGGTGCTGGCATCTTCATCGACGCCCTCCCCGCCGTTCTGGCTCGGTACCCCGGCGCCCGGCTGGTCTACTACGGCAACGGCGAGGACCGCGACGCGCTTCACGCCCGCGCCCTCGCCCTCGGGGTCGCCGATTCGGTCGAGTTCAACGGCCCGATCCCGCCCGCCGCTCTCTCCCCGATCCTCGCCGCGGCCACGGTGTCGGTCGCGAGCCTCGCGCCCGTGCCGCCCAACGACTACGCGCTAGCCACGAAGGTTTACTCGTCGCTCGCCGCGGGGTGCCCGGTGATCTACGCCGGGCGCGGACCCACGGTGGAGTTCCTCAACGACTCCGACCACCCGCACGCGGGCGTGGCCGTCGCGTACGACGTCGCGGCGGTGTCCGCGGCGATGAACGCGGCGGCCGCATCCCCGCTTCCCCCGGCCTCGCGCGCGGAACTGGCCGCCTGGTCGGCGCGCGAGTATTCGCTGACCACGATCGCCGCGCGGGTCGTCGACGAGAGCCTCGCGATCGCCCGCCGGTAGCCGACGGCATCCGCACGTAGAATCGAACCCGCACAACCACCCTGGAGACATTCCTGTGAAGATCGCCGTCATCGCCCTCGGCAAGATCGGCCTCCCCCTCGCCGTCCAGTTCGCCAGCAAGGGTCATGACGTAGTCGGCGTCGACGTCTCGCAGCGCACCGTCGACCTCGTCAACCAGGGCGTCGAGCCCTTCCCGGGCGAGGCGCACCTGCAAGAAAAGCTCACCGAGCTGGTCCCGGCCGGCCGCCTGCGCGCGACGACGGATTATGCAGACGCAGTTCCCGGTGCGGACGCTGTCGTGCTCGTCGTCCCGCTGTTCGTCGACGAGGAGACCGCCGAACCCCAGTTCGACTGGATGGACGCCGCCACGCGGTCCCTCGGCGCCGTCCTGACCCCCGGAACCCTTGTCTCCTACGAGACGACCCTCCCGGTCGGCATCACCCGCACCCGGTGGAAGCCGATGCTCGAAGAGGCGTCGGGACTCACCGAGGGCGTCGACTTCGACCTCGTGTTTTCTCCGGAGCGCGTGCTCACCGGCCGGGTCTTCGCGGATCTGCGGAAGTACCCCAAGCTCGTCGGCGGATTGTCGGAGCGCGGCGCGGCGCGCGCTGTCGAGTTCTACGAGGCGGTGCTCGACTTCGACGAGAGGCCCGACCTCGTCCGCCCGAATGGCGTCTGGGATCTCGGCAGCGCCGAGGCCGCCGAGCTCGCGAAGCTTGCCGAAACCACGTACCGCGACGTCAACATCGGGCTCGCTAACCAGTTCGCGCGCTACGCGTCGACCGCGGGCATCGACATCTATCAGGTCATCGAAGCGTCCAACTCGCAGCCCTACTCGCACATCCACCAGCCCGGCATCGCCGTTGGCGGACACTGCATCCCGGTCTACCCGCGGCTCTACCTGTGGACGGACCCCGAGGCAACCGTCGTGGCGGCCGCACGGGCGGCCAACGCCGGGATGCCGGAGTACACGATCGGGCTGCTCGAGGGCGCCTACGGCGATCTGACCGGAGCCAAAGTTGTCGTGCTCGGTGCGGCTTACCGCGGCGGAGTCAAGGAGACCGCGTTCTCCGGCGTCTTCGGCGCCGTCGCAGCGCTCAAGACCCGTGGCGCGAACGTGGTCGTCCACGACCCGCTCTACGCTGACGACGAACTGATCCGGCTCGGCTTCACGCCGTATCACTTAGGCGAGCGGGCCGATGCCGTCGTCGTCCAGGCCGATCACGCCGAATACCGCTCCCTCGGGCCGGACGACCTTCCAGGGATCACCGCATTCATTGACGGGCGTCGGGTGTCGAGCGCCGAGCGCTGGAAGGGTGTCGCCTACCGCGTCATCGGCAAAGCCACGGTGCCCGCGGCCTGATTCTGCGCGGCGCGGGCCACGGGCAGGGCAGCGCCTCCGCGTGGCATGATTAACGGTCTGCGAGGTGGCGGCGGTCGCTCGCGCGGCGGCTCCCCTCCCGAAAATCGGAGTTCATTCACGTGTGCGGAATCTTCGGCTACGTCGGCCCTGACGCTCTCGACTCGACGTCGGCGAAGTTCCTCGTCAAGCACGCGCAGCAGCGCGGCCGTGACTCGAGCGGCATGGTCATCCGCGACGCCGACGCGTACCACGCCTACCGCGCGGACTACCAGATTGACTGGCTCCTCAAGCGCATCCCCCCGCTCGGCAATCTCTTCTTCGGCCACAGCCGCCTGGTGACCAACGGCACCGGTGACAACCAGCCGGTGCTTCGCGAGCAGATCCTGGTGCTGCACAACGGCATCGTGGTGAATGAGCAGGCCGTCTGGGATGCCATCGGCAAGTCCCCGGAGCTCACCGTCGACACCGAGGTTATCCCGGCGATCATCGCGTCGCACCTCGAGGCGGGCGGCTCGATCGAGTCCGCCGCAGCGCGGGTGCTCGAACTCACCGAAGGCGTCGTCGCGTGCGCCGTCCTCGTACCCGGTCTGGGAAAGCTGCTGCTCTTCTCGAACAACGGCAGCCTGTATGTCGGAGCCAAGAGCGGCGGAACGGTGTTCTCCTCGGAGCGCTACCCGCTTGAACAGATTGCGGCCACCGACATCCGACAGATCAAGGGCGACGAGGCGGTCGTGCTCGACGTGCCGACACAGGACGCGCAGATCGAGGTTAAGGAGTGGCGCGACCGCTCCATCGACCTCGTGCCCGGGCTCGGGATGCTGGCAGAGGAGGAGGCACTGCTCGAGTATCCGAAGCCGAACTTCCGGCGCTGCACCCGCTGCATCCTCCCCGAGACAATGCCGTTCATCAAGTTCGACGATCAGGGCGTCTGCAACTACTGTCACGCCTACAAGCCGCGCAATCACCCCCGGCCGAAGGAAGAGCTGTTCGACCTCATCAAGCCGTTCCGCCGCGCGAAGGGCGACGAGGTGCTCGTGCCATTTTCGGGCGGCCGCGACAGCTCCTACGGTCTGCACCTCATCGTGAAAGAGCTCGAGTTGCGACCGGTGACCTACACCTACGACTGGGGGATGGTGACTGACCTCGGGCGCCGAAACGTCAGCCGGATGTCAGCGAAGCTCGGGGTCGAGAACATCATCGTCGCGGCCGACATCACCAAGAAGCGCGACTACATTCGGCGCAACCTTGAGGCGTGGCTGAAATCCCCCCACCTCGGGATGCTGAGCGTCCTCACGGCTGGCGACAAGCACTTCTTCCGCCACATCGAGACCCTGAAGCGCCAGACCGGGGTCTCTCTCAACCTCTGGGGGATCAACCCGCTCGAGGTCACCCACTTCAAGGCGGGCTTCTTGGGAGTTCCGCCAGACTTCGCCGAAGAGCGGGTCTACAGCCACGGTGCGATGAAGCAGTTGCGCTACCAGTCGCTGCGGCTCAAAGCGATGACGCAGAGCCTCGGCTACTTCAACAGGTCGATTCCGGACACGCTCCTGGGTGAGTACTACCGCAGCTTCACCACGAAGACCGACTACTTCCACATCTTCGACTACTGGCGCTGGGACGAGAAGCAGATCGAGGAGACCCTCGACAGCGAGTACGACTGGGAGCACGCCCCCGACACCCGGACCACTTGGCGCATCGGCGACGGTACCGCGGCGTTCTACAACTACGCGTACTACACGATCGCAGGATTCAGCGAGCACGATACATTCCGCAGCAACCAGGTGCGCGAAGGCGACATCACCCGCGACGAGGCGCTCCGACTCGTCGAGGAGGAGAACACCCCTCGGTACCCGAACCTGAAGTGGTACCTCGACGTCGTTGGGGTGGATTTCGCCTACGCGATCAACACGATCAATCGCACTCCCAAGCTCTACCAGCAGGACCCGGCGGCGAGCTGACGCTTCGTCCTGACCCACCGCGGAGCTCAGCCTCGGGCTGCGGGCTTCGACTTCGAGGGCACCTTCGACTTCGAGGGCACCCTCGATTTTGACGGTGCCGTCAACTTTGGCGGCATGGTCGCGAGGTCAAGACTCGGCCGTCGCACCACCGGCCAGAGCACCGCGAGCAATCCCGCAAAGGCGAGCGCTCCGATAACCCAGACCGCGGTGGGTCCAACCGGGAAGCCCGTCCACCACCACTCGGATCCGGCATCCAGGTTCGCGCCCTGCTGGTCGGCACCCGTGACATAGCGACGGATGTTGACTTGGAGCGCCACGAAGTTCGCTCCGGCGATCGCGGCGAATATCGTGAAGGTTTGAATCCTGCTGAACACGAGCTCGCGTCCGCGCGGCATCGTCGCCAGCAGAAGCGAGAGCAACAGGATCAGGGGCAGCAGATAGCGGGGCTGCAGCGCTTGCCCGACTCTGGTGCCGCCGACGGTCAGGACGTAGACCGGTAGCACAATCAGCACCAGCAATACCCCGAGGATGCTGATCGCCTTGCGCCACTCGAGTCGTCCGAGCCCGGCGAAGGCCACGACGATGAACGCCGCCGCTCCCGCCCACGGCACGATGGCGGGGAAGCCGGTGTCGAACCAGCCGAGGGCCCAGGTGCCCCAGACGCCGGTCCAGAGGTACGGCAGCATGAGCAGGTTGTAGGCCCCGAGCGCGAAACCGGTGAGCGGCACATCGGCCGGGATGCCGACGACAACGCCACCGGGAGCCGCGATGGATTGAGCGCTCGTGAATCCGACCGCACCCACGCCCGACTGGCCGGCCATCATGAAGAACATCACCGCGATGATGATTCCCACAACGGGCAGGATCGTCCGCGTCGCCCAGTAACGGGTGAGGGCGAATGAGAGCACAGCTGCCGTCACGCTTGCTCCGACCACGTAGATGCCCGCATCTCCTCGAGCACCCGACGCCATGACAACGCCGATCAGGTATAGGGCACCGAGCGCCCACCGCCGCCTCCCCGCGGTCTCGAACCAGCCGAGCAGCGCCAAAAATGCCGTACCGACCCCCATGATCGCCCACCCGCTCGGGTTGTTGGACGGAATCAGGAAGATGCCGAGCGGGATCACCGCGACCAGCCAACCCCACAGCAAGGTGCGTCGCCGCGAAGCCGACAACAGTCCCGCGAGCGCCGTAGCCAATGCAACGAACAGCGCCGCGTTGACGAGTCGCATGGTGAGAGCGCTCACCTGGACGTCCGGCCCGGCGAACAGGTGCATCACGGAGTAGTAGACCGGCGGGTACTCCCCCGCGAAGTTTCCGCGGTTGGTCTCGTAGCTCCCTCGCACGTTCAGCGTCTCGAACTGGCAGGCAGCGCTGAGATCTTGATGTCCCGCGAAGCAAGAGAAACCCTCGAACTCAGCATCGACGCTGCGGTGATCGCTGTCGGTACCTGGTCGGCACTGGGCGCTTCCCCCGTCCGCACACCAGATGCTGACCAGGTGATAGTCGTCGTCGGGGGCGGCGCCGATCGGGGAGGCGAAAGCCCATGCTGAGAGCGCGAGGAACGCGAGAACAGGAGCGAGGTGAATGAGCCGGATGCGTCGCACGAAACCGATGAATCCACGGCTCGGGATGGGCGTGTCAGTCATCGAGGGATTGCCGCTTCTCCAACTCGAGAGCCAGTTTCTGAACTGTCTTACGCAACTCGTCGCGGGTCTTCGCGACCTCCAGCGTCAGCTGCATGAGCAGGAGGAACAACACGAAGAAGGCGCCGACGAAGAGCAGGTTGATCGGCTGGGAGATGCCGAAAAAGATGGCGATGGTGTCGAGCAGGCCAGGCCAGGCGGACAGCACGATCGCCACGACCGAAGCGGCGAGCCAGATCACGGCGTACTTCTCGGGCAACACGTAGGAGCGCAGCAGCACGATGACCACGATCAGCAGAACCGCCGCCATCGCAATAGCAAGAATCTGAGGGGTCACGCGACGGACTCCCCCGCTGTCCGCCTTCGGAGTTCCCGCAATCGCGGGGGGACGCTGCGAAAACTCGCCAACACGAGGATGAACATAATCCGTCCGGTGTAACCGATGGAGCGAAAGACCGACTGCGACGGAACACCGCCCGCCCGCTCGTTCATCCCGACCGGGATCTCCGCGACGGTGAGTCCCTGACGGGTGGCGAGAACGATCGATTCGACCGTGTCGCCGAGCCACTCGACGGGATAGTGCTCGGCGAAGACGGCCAGGGCGCGCGGTCCGGCGATCCTGAAGCCGCTGGAGGCATCCGTGATCCTCGTGCGGGCGTAGAGGGACACGACCCGGGCGATCAGGTGATGAACGCCCCGTCGCGCCGCAGACGATTTGAAAGCATCGCCTCCCGGTGCATATCTGCTCCCAATGACGATGTCGGCGTGCGCTGTGGCGGCGATCAGTTCGGCGATGTGCCCAGGGCGGTGCTGGCCGTCGCCATCGAATTGGATGACCGCGTCGTACCGGTTGGCGGCGGCGTATTTGAACGCCGTCCCCATCGCGGCGCCGACGCCAAGGTTGATGGCATGGGAGAGCACGTGAGCGCCGGCCGTGCGGGCGATCCGCCCCGTATCGTCGCGCGAGCCGTCATCGACGACCACGGTATCCGCCAGCGGATGCACCGCCGAGAGAGCGGCGAGGACTTCACCGATGGCGTCCGCCTCGTTGAGCGCGGGGATCGCGACGAGCACCCTCATGGGTATCGAGCCTACCCGCCGAGGCGATTCGCCACGCGCCTCACAACGTCGCGGACGCCGGAGTGACGCAGGTGGTGCCAAGCCATCCTGGCGTCGTAGAGCGGGCCTGACAATCGGCGGCTCCTGCTCACCATTCCGGTTCCCATGGCATCCCGGTCGCTGAGGTAATCGGCCGCATGCCACGGACTCGCCACATACCGTCGAAGCGGCCCCAGCACCGCCGGCCAGGCGAAGGATTGCCGCACGCGCGCGACATTTTCGCGATAGAAGGCCGCCCGAACCGGGTCGAGCACCTCGGTGATCGCGGCGGCGAGCGCCGCGACGTCGTTGCCCAGTACAACCACGCCGAGCCCCTCGTCGCGCACGAGATCGGCAAACCCGTCGCCGTCGGTCACGACCATCGGCAGGCCCG
>JBDTNW010000002.1:0-27124 GCA_039933575.1 Pseudolysinimonas sp.
ACGCAGCTGGTCGTCATCGATCCAGCCCGCGCGCCACGCAGCTTCTTCGATGCAGCCGATCTTGTAGCCCTGGCGGTCTTCGACGACCCGCACGAACTCGCCCGCCTGCACCATCGACTCGATCGTGCCAGTGTCGAGCCAGGCCGTACCGCGTTCGAGTGGATGCACACGCAGGCGACCCTCGCGAAGATAGTGGTCGTTCACCGAAGAAATCTCTAGCTCGCCGCGCGCGCTTGGGACGATCGTGCGCGCGACCTCGACGACTGAGTTGTCGTAGAAGTAGAGGCCGGGAACCGCGTAAGAACTCTTCGGCTTGGTCGGCTTCTCTTCGATCGAGATCGCGCGGTTGTCGGCATCGAACTCCACGACCCCGTAAGCCTCGGGAGTCGCCACTTGGTACGCGAAGATCAGCGCCCCGTCGATGTCGGTGAGGGTCTGCAGCTGTTTGTCGAGGTCGGCGCCGTGGAAGATGTTGTCGCCGAGCACGAGGGCGACCGAGTCATCGCCGATGAACTTCTCGCCGATGAGAAACGCCTGGGCGAGACCGTCGGGCGAGGGCTGCACGCCGTAGGTCAGCTCGATACCGAGGTCGCGGCCGTCGCCGAGGAGCCGAGCGAAGGCGCTCGCGTCTTCGGGGGTCGTGATGATCAGGATCTCCCGGATGCCGGCGCTCATGAGCGTCGACAGCGGGTAGTAGATCATCGGCTTGTCGTAGATCGGCATCAGCTGCTTCGAGATGCCTTTGGTGATAGGCCACAATCGCGTGCCGGAACCCCCGGCGAGAACGATCCCGCGCACGTCAGACCACCTTTCCGGGGCGGTCTGCGAAGACCGGCAGCAGACCCTGTTCCGCAGCTTCGGCAAGCGTGGGCGCAGAACGATCCTTCTCCGACAGCAGGGTGGAATCGGGATCGAACCACCGGTCGAGGGCGAGCTCTGGGTCAAGTGGGCTCACGCCGTGTTCGCGCACCGGGTCGTAGACATTGGAGACGAGGTAGGCCACGACTGCCCCCTCGGTTCGTGCGATGAACGCGTGGCCGAGGCCTTCCTCCAGGAAGACCGAACGGCGGTCGACGTCATCCAGCTCCACCGCGCGGACCTCGCCGTAGGTGGGTGATCCGACGCGGATGTCGATCACGAGGTCGGTCACCGCGCCCGAGACGGCGGTCACGTATTTCGCCTGGCCCGGTGAGACGTCGGCGAAATGCACGCCGCGAACGACTCCGCGTCGCGAGGTAGAGATGTTCACCTGACGGATGTCGAGCGACCTGCCCACCTCAGCTTCGAGCGCGTCGAATCGGTACCACTCGAGGAAGCTCCCTCGGTCGTCGGGGTACACGTCGGGGGTGATCTCGTAGGCACCAGCGATGTCGAGAGGTCGGACGAGCACGGTTCGAATCCTAAGTGCTGACGTCGCGCGCGGGTTGAACGGTGTCCCGCAACACGTCCTGCAGCCCGCGACCGTAGCGGTGGTAGTCGCCGCGAACGGTTGCGACGACGATCGACGGGATGCGGGCCCACCGCGCGGAAGGCAGCGCTGAGCGGGAACGCTCGTGACGGAGCTTTCCGGCGATTCGGTTCGCGACCGACGACGAGACGGGGTCTCGGTTCGGGTAGCGCGCGGCGAGCGATTCGGCCCGCATGAGTAAGCGCCGGTTCCGCTCCGCCCGAGGTTCCCGAAGGCGGTCAACCCGGTCGCTCATCCCGATCTTGCGTGCCCCGATCTCGTTCCCGCCGTGTTGCCGGTAGCCGGTGAGTGCACGATCCTCGCGCCGCAACTCGCCCTCAATCGACGCGATGATCGCGAGCCACTCGTCGTGGATCCACCCCTCCGGAACCGGAAGAGCAGCGTCGCGCAACGAGCGGGTGAGCACCATCGTCGCCCCGGTCGCGACATTCCTTCGCAGGAGCACGTCGAATGCCCGCCCCCGGTCGATGGCTCGTCGTTCGGCACCCGAGAGTCGGATCGCCTGGAACAGCGTCGAACCGAGCGGATGCCCCTGGCCATCGACGAGGCGGGCGTCGCTATGCACGGCGATGACGTCCGGTGGAGCGCTTAGTCGCGCGACGAGCCGCTCGAGACGCTCGGGCTCCCAGACATCGTCCTGGTCGGAGAGCGCGATGACGTCGCCGATGCAGGCCGCGAGCGCCTGGGCAAAGTTGCCCGCAACGCCAAGGGCGATCGGGTTACGCAGCACCCGGAGTCGGATGTCGGCCTCGGGGTGCGCTGAAGCGTGCTTCGCGAACACCCGCTCAACGATCTCGACGGTGCCGTCTGTCGAGGCGTCGTCGCTCAGAACGAGTTCGAGAGGCGCGAGGGTCTGCCCGAGAATGCTGGCGACCTGCTCCTCGATGTGGGCAGCGCCGTTGCGGGAACCCATCGCGACCGAGACGGTCGCGGGCGTCGCATTGGCCGTCATCGGGCGATTCTATCGACCAGCTTCCGCAACGGATGGGCCGGTTAGCATGGGGCACGTGACTACCGGCCCGTCCTCATCCGGGCTGCCGCGAATCGGGCTCGTGACGGTCAGCTACGGATCGGGTGACGTCTTGAACGGGCTTCTCGAGACCACATCCCGCGCCATTGGCGAGCCCCTCGAGATGGTCGTCGTCGACAATCACGCGCCTGACCCGGAGGTCGAAGAGCTCGCCCGCTCGTATCACGCTGGCTACGTTCCCCGGCCCGACAATCCGGGCTATGGCGGAGCCATCAACGCGGGGGTCGCGACCTTCGGTCCCAGCGTCGAATGGATCCTCGTCGTCAACCCCGACGTGAGCCTCAGCCCCGGCGCTATCGATGCGTTGCGTGAGCGCGGCGAGACCGCCGACGACATCGCGACGGTGGGTCCCGCGATACGTCAGACCGACGGCACGGTCTACCCGTCCGCGCGCGCCGTACCCTCGATCCGCAACGGCATCGGCCACGCGCTGTTCGTCAGCGTCTGGCCCGACAACCCGTGGACCGCCCACTACCGGGCCGACCCGACGACTCTGCGGGTGTCGGATGTCGGATGGCTCTCAGGCTCCTGCCTTCTCGTGCGACGCAGCGCGTTCGAGAAGATCGGCGGCTTCGACGACGGGTACTTCATGTACTTCGAAGACGTCGACCTCGGCTTCCGCTTCGGCAAGGCGGGGTTCCGCAACGTGTACGAGCCGAAATCGCAAGTCGTGCACATCGGCGCGACGACGACCGGCAACCACCGCGGCGCGATGATCCGCGCTCACCACGCGAGCGCTCGGCGGTTCATCTCGCGCAAGTACCCCGGCCCGGTCCTGTGGCCGGTGCGCATCGCGCTTCGCGCGGGACTGTCGATCCGCAGCGCGATCCTCGCGCGCCACGCCGACTGAGCCTCCCCGCGAACCGAACTCCACTCAGACCGAACTCCACTCAGACCGAAACTCGGGCCGACCCATTCCCCGATAGGTCCAGCCGCAAATCGCCGTGATCACAACGGCCCTGGCAGTACGCGGAGCTCTCACCCGCCCACCAGACTCGCCTCGTACGCGCGCGTTACCGTCGCGGCGTCTCCGATCTCGCGAAGGTGCCCACCCTCGAGCCAGGCAACCGAGTGACAGAGTTCGCGCACCTGACCGAGCGAATGCGAGACCAGGATGACGGTGCGACCGTCCGACATCAGTTCGCGGAACTTGTCGCGCGACTTGCGCTTAAACGCTCCGTCGCCGACCGACAGGATCTCGTCGACGATGAGGATGTCGGGGCGCACGTTGATCGCGACCGCGAACCCAAGACGCACGTACATCCCCGAGGAGTAGTTCTTGACCGGCTGGTCGATGAAGTGCTCGACCCCCGAGAAGTCGACGATCTCGTCGAACCGGGCAAGCACCTCCTTGCGCGAGAGTCCGAGGATTGCGGCGTTCAGAAAGACGTTCTCGCGTCCGCTGAGCTCGGGATGGAAACCGGCTCCGATCTCGAGGAGCGAAGCGACGCGCCCCTCCATTCGGATGCGGCCTTCGTCGGGCGTGTAGATGCGGGCGAGCGTTTTCAGCAAGGTCGACTTGCCGGAGCCGTTGCGCCCAATGAGACCGAAGATCTCCCCCTGCGGTACCTCGAATGAGACGTCTCGCACTGCCCAGAAGTCTTCGTGAATCGTCTTTCGACGCCGCAGGAGCGCCGCCTTGAGCGACTGATTCCGTTCTTGGTACAGGCGGAACTTCTTCGACACATTGTCGACGACGACGACCGGCGCGTTCACAGCAGCTCCGCAAGTTTGCGTTCAAAACGGACGAACACCGCGTACCCCACTGCAAACACCGCGGCGGGTGCGGCTACGCACCAGGCGAAGTCGGAAACGAGCGGAAGGCGATTGTCGTACAGGAGATCTCGAAAGACGAGCACGAAATGCTCCATCGGATTGAGGCGATAGATCACGAGAGCCCAGGGATGATCGACAGCGGCCGCTTCAACAAGTCGGATCGGGTAGATGATCGGGGTCAGATACATCCACATGTGCAGCAGGATCGAAACAAAGTGCTTGGTATCTCGAAAGTGGACGTTGAGCACAGCGAGGAGCATCCCGAGCCCGGTGGCGAAGAATGCGAGAAGTACCATGAAGACCGCCAGAAGGGGAACCCACGGCAGCGGGAAGCCGCCGAACAGCTGAAGAGCGACGATCAGCACACAGAGCTCAATACACCAGGTGAACCCCGTAGAGAACGTCACCGCGAGCGGCAACTGCATGCGTGGAAAGTACACCTTCTTGACGAGGCTGGCGTTCGAGACGATCGAGCTCAGACTGCCATTGACCACGCGGGTGAAGAACGACCACGCCAGGAGGCCCGAAAGCAGCCAGAGCGGGTAGATGTTGAGTCCGCTCGGATCTCCCGCCGCCGGACGGGCACGGAAGATGAGCCCGAAGACGATCGAATAGACAACCATCGTGGCGATCGGGTTGATGAGCGACCAAAGTTGCCCGAAGAAGGTGCGCCGATACTGCCCCTTCACTTCACGGGCGACGAGGTTCGCCAAGAGTTCTCGGGTACGGATCAGCTCACGGAAATACGACATAGGTTCCTTGATTGGGCATCCCCAGTGTAGGGGCGCGCCTGGCGGATTCTCGCTAGGTTGGTCGACGTGCGCGTGTATTTTCTCAATCACAGCGCCGCTCCGAACCATTTGGGCGGTTCGGAGCTCTCACTCCTCCACCTTGTCCACGCATGGGGTGAGCGAGACCCCGAATTCGTCGCGACATTCATAAGCCCGACAAATCGCGGAGCCTTCACGACCGAGGTGAGGCGTCGAGGTCACTCGATCTTCGCGGTGCCCTTCGAAGGTTGGGCACTCTTCGCCGATCCCGGAGGACGACCGGAGGCAGCACTCCGCGTTCGCCGCGATTTCGCCTCCACCCGACGCATCATCGCGAAGATGCGCGAACATCGACCGGACCTCGTCGTGACGAACACGGTGGTCTCCCCGTGGGGCGCCTACGCGGCGGCCGCCCTCGGCATCCCGCACGTCTGGTTCGTTCGTGAGTTTGCCGACGCCACCCAAGGCTTCCGGTTCCCGGCAGGGCGTGACACGGTGCTCCGTGACGTCGGCCTGCTGTCGGCCCTCGTCGTGGCAAATTCGGAGACGCTCCGCTCCTCGCTCACTGAATTCATCCCCGCCGACAAACTCGTCTACAACTACCCGGGGATCGACCTCGGCCATATCCGTGCACTCTCGCGGGAGCCGCTTCCGATGGTGCCTTTCTCGCTGCCCGACGCGATGCTCAGCGTCGTGGTTGTCGGGCGCATTACGCGCACGAAGGGGCAGTGGCGCGTCGTCGAGGCAATCGGTCGCCTGCGAGCCCGCGGCCTGCGGATCGCGGTGTGCTTCGTGGGGGCAGCGGTCGAAGCCGATGCGGAGGTGCTCCTCGCGCGTCGCGCAGCCCAGCTCGGCGTCGCGGACTCGATCACTTTTGTGGGCGAACAAGTCAATCCATTCCCGTTCGTCCGTGCGGCCGACGTCGGGATCACCCCGTCCGATCGGGAAGCGTTCGGACGGGTGACGCTTGAGTACCTGGCGCTCGGGAAGCCGGTCCTCGCCACCGCGAGTGGCGGCTCACTCGAAGTCGTCGTCGACGGCGAGACGGGATTTCTCGTCGACCCGGAAGACATCGACGAACTGGCGGAACGGCTCGAAAGGCTCGCCCTTGATCGGGCACTGCTGGCCGAACAGAGCCGGGGTGCGACCGTCCGCGCCGAACAGGTCGCAGGATCTTCCGACCTTGGCAGTCTGATCGAATTGCTTACGGCGACGGCCGCCACACCGGGACTGGTGCTGCCCGCGACCGTCGTCGACTGGCTCGACGCCCCTGAGCTGTTCTCGAGTCCGACACTGCGCGGACTCCGGGTGTTCGTTGGGGTGCGGCACCTCGGACGCCGACTGCTGGCCGCGCTGAGGCATCCCCGTGCAGTACTGCGACGACGCTGGCTCAGGGCGCGACGATCACGACTTAGCTCCGCACTGCCACGGCATTCCGAGCAACCGCGCGCGTGACGTAACGCGGCGCCGCACCTGGGAACAAGCGTGCAGCCCCTGCGGATATCTGCGCGCGATCGAGAACGAGCGTCGGACTCCAGTCCGACACGACAAGCAGCCGTTCCGCAGACATGCCGTCGGGGCTCTCCGGAGCCGCGAGTAGCACCTCATCACGAAGGACAACCATGGTTCCGGCATCGACCTGGCGGCCCGGCAGCAGCTCGACCACCGACCCGGAGCTGATGAGGTCCTGAACGTCACGTCGTGCCGACGGCGCGACCCCGGCGGCGGTGAGCGCATCGAGACGCCGGATACCGACCCGCAGCCCTGACTCAACGGCCGCTCGGACATCATCGACATCTTGATGCGCCTCGCGCGTGCGCCGTGGTACGTCCCGCACATCGAGCACGAACACCAGGTCCAGCTCCAGGCGCGGATCCACCTCGCCTCGGAGTAATGCTGGAGCGGGAAACGGTCGCCCGACCAAAGGGAACTCGATCCGCGGCGCGCGGCCCGAAGGCCGTTCGGCGGCAAGCCACGCGGCATGCGCACTGCTGTAGGCGATTCGGGCTGGATGCGTCCAGCCGTCCCGCAGATCACCCCCGCTGAGCGACGACGGATCCGAGCGTGCAAAAACGAGAGGCGCCTCGACATCGACGATGGGCACCCTCCGACCCGTCGCCGCCTCGAGCCGCAGCCGGAATCCGGTATCGGCCGCCTTGCGGACACTGTCGAAAAACCCGATGCGCTCAAGCGTCGCGGCGCGCCGGAAGAGCAGTGACGCCTCCGTCAGGCGCAGCACCGTTCCTCGGGGCTGCACGAACCGAAGCTCCGACGTGACGCGCGCCGAGCGACAGACGTTCGCGAGCAGGTCGGCGCGCGCAATGAGGTGTCGCATTTGCAACTCGATGCGACGTGGATGCATCCAGTCGTCGGCGTCGTGCATCGTCACGAATTCGCCGCGCGCCGCAAGGATCGCCTCGTTACGGCGCACGTAGGTCCCCGCGTTGGCGCGCTCCTGAACGAGACGTATCCTCGGGTCCTGAGCGGCGACGTGCACCAGCAGCCTGGTTCCAGCTGCTGGGGAGCCGTCGTCGACGAGCAGGAGTTCCCAGTTCGTCCAGCTCTGGTCGAGCACCGACTGGACGGCCGCCCGCAGGACGGCCTCGTCGGGACGGTGGACGGCCATGACGATGGAGACCAACGGACCATCGACGGGCTCAGTCGGCTCGCCGCGCAACCGGTCCATCGGTGCGCCGGCGACGGCCGTGAGGGTCACGCCCTCGAGCCCACTGCGTCGGAACAGCGTGTTGAGCGCAGCGAGCCATAGGTCGGGGTCGCTCTCCAGCGCGCCGGGAGAGAACGGGTTGAGGACGTCGATCGCGACGAGTTGGCCGTTCATCGTCGTGGCGGCACGTCCGAGGAGGCGAGCGGCCGCGTCGAGATCGCCCGCGATCACCAAGCGTTCGGTCAGCCAAGAACGCAAGGTGAGCGGCAGGCCGTCGGCACCCGCGGTAGCGCCCACGTACCGCGCGATCGCGTTAGCGACTGCGCCGCCCGCCGCGTCCGCCCCGGCAACCGTGCGCGCGAGCAGCACCAGAGTGGAGGTGTCAATCCGTCCGAGCGCCAACGAGATCGCGACCGGGTTGGTGGTGCTGCTGAAGACGGCCACGATATCCGACCAACCGAGCCGCCAAGAGGTCGCCAGACCACTGAGCTGCTCACGTGCGAACGGCGAACCGGTTGCCATCCCCCAGGTCGCAACGGCGTCCGCCGTGAACGGCAGCCGGTACCCGAACGACACCCGGCGGGCTCTGGGGAACGGTGAGACAAGGGGGTCACCGTTGAGCACGAGCTTGCTCGCCGTATCGAGCGTGATCGACTCGCCGTCGAGAACAGCCCGCACTCGGCGATACCGGCGCGTCGCGAGGCTGACCACGGCGAGTAGGGCGCCTGCGGAGCTTGCGATGAGAACGAGCGCGATCGCCGCGCCGAGGCGAGGTACATCGAACAGAATGCCGAGCAGCAGCGCGACAACAACGGCTACGGGCGCGAGCGCGAAGAGAACGAGGACCATCCAGCGCGCTCGCGTCATCCGCGCGCGTGCCCATTCGAGTCGCGACTCCATTCGGGCAATCTAGCCGAGCGTCTCGTCCCGTGGTCTCCCGCGGCCTCCTCCGCAACCGAATAGAGTCGCAACTGAGCGGTGCGCGCGTGTTTCTGCGATCGGCGAGCGCTCGGCCCGTTCTCGCCCACTCAGGAGGAACCGTGAGTCCGCGTTTGCCCGAGGACCTGTCATGACCAACCCCGCTGACACCGTCGTCATCGTCGGTCAGGGGTACGTAGGCCTCCCCCTCGCGCGCGCGATGTGTCGCGCCGGGCTTACCGTCGTCGGGCTGGACGCCAATGAATCCACCGTCGACGGTCTCAACTCGGGACGCTCGCACGTTGACGACGTCCGCGACGACGAACTCGCCGAGATGCGCGCAGCCGGTTACCGTGCCACGACCGACGCCGCAGTGATCGCCGACGCCCGCACGGCCGTGATCGCTGTCCCGACCCCGTTAGGCCAGCACCGCGAGCCCGACCTCAGCGCCGTCGAGTCGGCGAGCCGCAGTATCGCAGAGAACCTACGGCCTGGCACCCTCGTCGTTCTCGAATCGACGACCTACCCGGGAACAACGGAAGAAATTGTCAAGCCGATCCTCGAGACGTCGGGCCTCAGCCTGGACGACCATTTCTGGCTTGCGTTCTCGCCTGAGCGCATCGACCCGGGCAACGATCAGTACGGACTTGAGAACACTCCGAAGATCGTCGGCGGCGTCACGCCGGCGTCGACCGACGCTGCCGCCGCGTTCTACTCACGGTTCGTCACCTCGGTGGTGCGCACCCGTGGTGCCCGCGAGGCCGAAACGGCCAAACTGCTCGAGAACACTTACCGGCACATCAATATCGCCCTCGTCAACGAGATGGCCCGGTTCTGTGCCGAGCTCGGAATCGATATCTGGGATGTCATCCGCGCGGCGTCGACCAAACCGTTTGGCTTCGAGGCCTTCTACCCAGGGCCTGGCGTCGGTGGGCACTGCATCCCGATCGACCCCAACTACCTCAGCTTTGACGTCAAACGTCGGCTGGGCTACCCGTTTCGTTTCGTCGAGCTCGCACAGGAGATCAATGAGTCGATGCCGAGCTACGTCGTAGATCGCCTACAGGCCGCGCTGAACGAACGTGGGCTCGCTCTGAAGGGCATGCGCGTCCTGCTGCTCGGCGTTACCTACAAGTCGAATATCTCAGACCAGCGAGAGTCACCCGCGCGCCCGGTCGGGGAGATCTTGCTCGAGCGAGGGGCGGTGCTCAGCTACCACGATCCTCGCGTCGAACACTGGATCGTCGCGGACCAAGAGATCGAACGCGCTCTCGACCTGGATGGAGCGATCGCCGACGCCGGCGCGGTCATACTCCTGCAAGCACACGACGAGTACGAGGTCGACGATCTCGCCGCCCGCAGCCGACTCTTTTTCGACACCCGCGGTCGCACGACCGGCGACACGGCGATCAGGCTCTGAGCGTCCCGAGGTAACGCGCCGGCCCACACCCGTGCCGTCGGGTCTCAGCTCCGATAGCGGAGAAAGGCCGTGCGCCCTTCGAACCGCTCGAGTTCGAGCGTTCCGTCTCCGACCTCGCCGTGCCAGGCCGCCAGAATTGCGCGTTCGTCGTGGCGGTCGGCGTCGTCGACAACGACCAGGCAGCCATCCGCGAGCCGCGAACGCGTGGCCGGGAAAGCCGGGTAGCGGGCCTCCGCGCCGACGCTCGCGGGTGGGCCGTCGACGAACAGCAACCCGATCCGATCGACACCATCAAGAGCCTCAGGCGCGTACCAGTCGTAAGTCCCGCGCGCGAAGTTCATGGGGGCGAGGGGTGCGAGCACGACCTCAGCCCGATCTTCGAGCCCGTTTGCGCGAAGGAGCGCGCGAGTCTCCTCCGCGAACCGGTGCTCGTGTTCCAGGGCGACGATGCGCCAGTTCGCGCCGCTCTGCGCTGCTGCTCGCGCGAACCAAAAGGTCGAGAGTCCGCTGCCCGCTTCGAGAATCGTCGCGTCGTCGGGCAGCTCGAGGGCGGAGTCGACCAGCGCGCGAAGGGTCCCCGCGCGGGCCTCCCACCCTGTGCTCTGTGGCATCCCTTCGACCGGACCGAAACGCTTGATGAGGTCCGCGTATGCTTTCTCGTCCCTCACCCCGTCATCGACATCGGGCCGGTCGAGCAGAAGCTCGATGTCAAATCCGTTGCGCGCCTTGATGTATTCGGGTGCCGATCCGAACATCGCCGACGCTGTCCGGGTGACCGCACGGGTGAAGTCCACACTCGCTCGATCGTGCCCCGAGACCGGGTCCTCGATCACGATGACCCGGGTCGTAGTGATCGGCCATGGGTCGGGCTCGAGGCCCTGCAAAAGTGACACGTTGCGCACAATCGTCACGTCGGCGTGCACCTCCTCGCCCTCAAGGATGCGCACGACCGTGCCGGCATCGACGAGCTCCTGAATCTCGGGAGCGACGATTCCGATCGACGCATCCTCGCTGAGGCCATCCAACTGCTGAAACCCCACTGTGCCGGCGGCGGCCAGCTTGGCGAGATCGGCGGCGAGAATGGCTGGGTACCCGGGTGCTGTCGCCTCTGGCCGGCCGTCGAGGATCACAACGACGTCGAGGTCGCGAACGGCCTGGGTCGTGCCCTCGAGTCGGGCCGGTACCGGGAACGGGCGTAGAGACAGGGGGTGGGCGAGGTACGGATCCGCGGCACCTCGTCGGATGCGCTCGTGCCACGCCCACGAGGCGCTTCGGTAAGCCACGCGCGTCGCGTGCACCCAGCCGTCGCGGAACTCCGAACCGCTGAGCGACTGAACGAGATAGCGGACGAGCGTCAGCGGACCTCCTGTGTCAAGCAGTGGGACCTGCTGCCCAAAAGCAGCCTCGAGCCGGAGCCGATATTCGGAGTCCGCCGCCTTCCGCACGGCGTCGTAGTAGCCGATCCGCGACAACGCCTCGGCACGACGAAACAGGATCGAGCTCTCGGCGGGCCGCAATTTCGCGCCGCGCGCTTGGGCGAAGGCAAGATCTTCGGTGACTCGCACCGAAAGACTCAGATTAGCCACGAGCCCGGGCGACTCCAGCAGAGCTGCGACCTGCAGCTCGAGCCGGCGTGGATGCGCCCAGTCGTCCGAGTCGTGCATCGTCACGAACTCGCCCGAAGCGATGTCAAGCGCGTCGTTACGGCGGATGTAGGTGCCGGCGTTGACGCGTGCTCGCACGACGCGGACCCGCGGGTCCATCGCGGCCACGCGATCGAGAACCTCCTCGTGTGCGGCCGGGGAGGCGTCGTCCATGACGAGCAGTTCCCAGTTGGTCCACGACTGGGCGATCACGGACCGGACGGCGGTCACGAGGCTCTCGTCCGGCTCGAAGCACGTCATGATCACGGTCACAAGTGGTCCGCCTGACCGGTGTTCGAGTCGGGCGGACGTGAGCCGATCGAAGACGGTTGGACCACTCGGCATCAGTTCGACGGGCTCGATCCCGGCACCCCGGAAGAGCTGGTTGAAGGCGCCGAGCCACAGGTCTGTGGTGCGTGGCTTCTCGGGCTTCCCGAGGAGGAAGGGGTTCACGAGGTCCGTGGCGAGCATCTGCTCACGCGGACCTGTAGTTGCCCATTTCTCCACCAAGGGGCGGGCAAGATCGGCATGACCGCCTAGCAGCAGCCGCTCGGCAAGGATCAGCTGGCTCTCGTGCACGACCTTCAGCGACGGACCAAGGCTCCCGACATAACTCAGGATGGCGTCGTAGTGACCCTGAGCGCGCCCGTCGAGATCCTGACTAGACATCAGTCGCACGAGGTCGACAAGGGCTGTTGGATCGAGGTCGCCGAGCACGAGGCGACCCACTGACTTGTCGCCTGAGCGGACGACGCGAATGGCTTGAGCCAGCGAGGTGAAGTCGAGGCGGCCACTGCTCACGCGATAAGCCACGATCTCCCGCGCCCAGCTCGACTTCATCCGCACCCCGAAGTTGTGGACCGCCCGCCGAGGGAGCCGCGCCGCCGTTTCAAGGAGCCGAGCCTCACCGTGGATTTCGCGGGAGGTCTCGGGAACCGGTCGCACCCAGCGACGCGCGGCGCGGCGGCTCGCGAGGAATCGGCGGCGAAGGCTGAGCCGCACGGCCAACGCGACGACGGCGACCGCGACGACGAGACCGAAATACGCCCACACCACGAGCAGACCGAGGCGCGCGTCGTCGACGACGATTCCTACCGAGATCGCGACAAGCGACACGAATGGCGCCAACAGGACGAGCCCCACCGTGACGACTTCCCATGGTGTGAGTCGCCGATAAATTGCGATGAGGCGATCGAACACCAGTCCTCCTGTACGCCGCCCGACGGCGCTGTCAAACCCTACAATGGCGCGTGGCCCTGTGGATCCCGCCGCCTTCTTTCTCGCGCTCGATCGCGCGAGCCAGTCGCGACCGTCCGTTCCCCGTTGTGGAGGCACTTTTCGGAAAAGTCGCCGCGCGCGAACTGCTCACGGCGCTTGATCTGCCCATCCCTGGTGACTTTGAGGCTCTGGGGAGTATCGCCGACCTCCGTCCCGTCCACATCGACCGGCCTCGGGTGCTGAAGCCCGAAAGCGGCTCAAATAATCGCGGCTTCGTCGCTCTCGAGCCGCTCGGCTCAGGACGGTGGCGGGACGTCGTCCACGATGACATCCTTACCTTCGACGACGTCAGGGAGTATCTCGCGCGCGCCCTGGTCACCCATCGCCTCACCGACCGGTGGGTCGCCGAGGAATTGTTGCGTTCACCCCGTGGCGGCATTGCCGATGACGTGAAAGTCTTAACGTTCCGAGGTGAGATCGGGGCAACATTCATCCGCACCAACTCCCCGAAACTCTTCCGTTGGTTCGATGCTGACTGGGCTCCACTCGAGTCCGGTCTCGTGCGCCACACCATCGGTCACCAGATTCTGCCGCCGCCCAACAGCGCCGACTTCGACCGGCTCGCGGTTGAGATTTCCCGCGCGCTGCCGGTCCCGTTCGTTCGGGTCGACTTCCTCGCGAGTGACCGTGGGCCGGTCGTTGGCGAACTGACGCCATTCCCGGGGTGGGCGCACGACCTGTCCCCGGACCTCGATGAACGTCTCGGCCTGCTCTATGAGCGGGCTGAGACAGTGCTTGTGCGCGCCGGAATGGACTGGGGTTCGCTCGTCGACGACGAGCGGCTACGCCCGTTCCTGCCAACCCGGGCGGTGTCGGGATGAAGCACCCGGTGGGGTCGCTGAACGGCATCCGAGCGCACGTCGCCGCGCTCTCGACGCTCGCGCTTGTCGTCGGCGTGGCTCTGCTCTTAGCGGCCGGCGCGTTCGCAGCCGTTGAGGGACGATTGGGCACGGGGCTCTTGGCGGGGGGGCTCGCAGTCGGGTTGACGGGGCTGGGCATTGAGGCGCGACGTTTGCATCGACGGATGGCCCGACTCGCGGCTTTGGAAGAGGTCGATAGGTTCGCCCTGCAAGCGATCGCGGGTGACAGCGACCGACAGAGTCGGATGTTGGAACGGCTGGCTGGTTCGACCGAACGCAGCCTCCGGGCTCTGCTCACCAGCCGTCTACTCGGGGAGACGCCCGACCCCGAGGGTTCAGTTGATCCCGGGGTTCTCGCGGGGATCCTTGCCTTCGCCCCTCGCCAAGTGATCGTCGTCGCGAGCGACTCCGTGGTCGAGGCCTACACCTCCACGTTGACCGGGCTCAGCCCGGGCACCGCGGTCCTGTCGCTTCCCGCCGCCAACCACGTCGGTGCGTTCCTCGACCGCCTCGCTGCCCGACGGCGGACCACGGGTGGGCCGGTCCCACTCTTCGCCGCGATCGGCTACGCGCAAGTGCACGCGACCGTGTGGGGCGACACCGCACTTCACGTCTTCGAGCGTTTCGACGTTGAGGAGTTTCTCGTCTTGGCGCCACCCGGGTCGCACGGGGTCGCCGACGACCCGCCCCGCACACGTCGGGTGCACGTCACCCCGCTAGGGTCCATCGGGTTGCTCGTGCGCCGCGCGAACTCTGCTGATCAGTCCTGACCGAGCCGTGGCATCCGCTCGGTCGAGCCGCGTCAGGGAAGACCGAGCCGGTCCGCCTCGACGCCGAGGATCGGGGCGAGCGTGATCGAGAAGGTCTGGGTGATGTGGTGTGAGTCGCGGTAAACGGTCACGCCACCGATCGCCGATTTGCACGTTCCGTCCCAACAAAACACGTCGGTGAAGTCGAGGATGTCGACTCCGTCCACGCCGCGCGCAAACCTGAGGTAGTTGTCGTCGGCGAGGGCATCCTCGATCGGGCGGGCGCACTGCTCGGTGTCAATCTGGTGTTGTTCGAGGCACGCGGTCGTACCCGAGGTTGCCCGGGGAAGGTCGCGCAACACGACGAGTCGCGAGCCCCGGTCGAGGAACTGCGCCCACGCGGCGTGGACCCCTTGCTCTTCGTCGGGTCCGTAGATCGCGGCGCCGGAGAAATGCGAGGTGAAGACCACGTCGAACGCGTCACTCGCCTCAAGATAGGCGATCACATTCTGCTTCCACGATGCGCAGGAAGCAATCGCGTCCGCGGTGTCCAGGATCTGCTCGGCGAGGTTGAAAGGGCATGCCGCCCGAGTGAGGAGCACGACCTGCCAACCGCGAGCTTGGCCGAGCGCATCGAGCGCCGGGAGCCAGTTCAAGGCGTGCGAGTCGCCGACCAGTGCGACGCGCACGTGACCGTTGGGGTCACCGAATACGCACGCCGGCACCGCATCGGACGAGTTGCCCGTGTGGCAACCGTCCGCGTACACCGCAGTCCGGTCGTCGGTCGCCGCAGAAGGGTCGGGAGTCAGTTGGGGGTATTCGACCTCGTCGCATTCGTGCCCGGCCAACCGCGCGTTGGCGCCGAAGCACTCCGTTTGGCGCTCCGCGAGCGCGACGGCGGCCGCCACCTCGTCTGCGGCCGCCTGGCGCGCCCCCTGCCAACCAACGAAGGCGGGGACGGCGACGAGTGCCATCGCAAGAACGGCCGCGATGAATGTGATGCGGGGTGGACGGTTCACGAGTGCCGGCATCCGCCGCACCGGATCTTCGATGAGGCGGGTGGTGAGGCCAGCGATGAGCAGCACGGCGGCGATCAGCACCACCTTTACCCACCATCGGAGGTCATCGCCGAGCACGGATCCGGCGAGAACGAGTACCGGCCAATGCCAGAGATAGATCGAATACGAGACATCGCCGAGCCAGACCGTCGGCCGGATGGCGAGGAATCTCTCGGGCGCCCATTGCACCTTGGAACCCCCACCAACGATCACAGCGGCGGTCCCCAGGACGGGCGCGAGGGCGACGACGCCGGGAAATGGCATGCCGCCGGTGATCGCGAACGCCGACACCGCAACTCCGAGCCAACCTGCCCAGGCGATGGCAGCGCGGATCGCCGCCGGAATGCCGGCTACGGCTACGAACGCAAGAAGACCGCCGCACGCGAATTCCCACGCTCGAGTGGGGGTGATGAAATACGCGGGGCCGGGCTGGGCGAATGTGGCGTAGAGGGAATACCCGAACGAGGCGACCGCGATGACCGCGAGTGCACCGGCAACGACCCGGTCACGTCCCGCGGCACTACGGCGGCGGAACGTCAGCAATGCGATCGCGATCAACACAGGCACGACGACGTAGAACTGCTCTTCGGCCGAGAGCGACCAGAAGTGCTGAACGGGGGTCGGAAGGTTGTCAGCAGCGAGATAGTCGACGCTGTCTGAGGCGAGCAGCCAATTCTGCAGATACACCGCCGACGCGACGATCTCCTTGAATACCTGTTGCCGCTGTCCTGCAGGGATGAGCATGAACGACGCGACAGCGGTTACCGCCAACACGAAGAGGGACGCGGGCAGGAGGCGGCGCGCGCGACGGGCCCAGAACGATGGGAGGGACACACGACCCGAGCGCCGGATCTCCGAGACGAGGTGCGCGGTGATCAGGAAGCCGGAAATGACGAAAAAGACGTCGACGCCAACAAAGCCGCCGGGCAGGACCCGCGGCCAGAAATGGTAGACGACGACGATCGAAACGGCGAGCGCGCGCAACGCCTGGATGTCCGGGCGAAAACCGGCAACCGCCGTCCGCCGCTCGGTACGGCGAGGCTTTACCATCAGTGCCGCGGGTGAGACCACGCTGCACAGCGTACGACGGGGGGCACCCTCGGTCGCCACCATAGACTCGTCCTCCGTGAGGATCCTCGTCACCGGCGGTGCCGGATTCATCGGCTCGAACTTCGTTCGCCGCACCCTTGACGACGTCTACCCCGGGCTCGAGAGCGCCGAAGTCGTCGTCTATGACGCCCTGACTTACTCGGGGAACCTCGCCAACCTGGCCCCGGTCGCAGCATCCCCGCGTTACTCGTTTGTGCACGGAGACATCCGTGACTCGGCGTTGTTGGACAGCACCCTGCCGGGCATCGACGCGATCGTGCACTTCGCGGCGGAGTCGCACGTCGACCGCTCGGTGCGCGATGCCGGCCCGTTCGTCGAGACCAACGTCGTCGGCACTCAGCGACTCCTCGACGCCGCGCTTCGGGCGGGAACGAAGCGGTTCGTGCACGTGAGTACCGACGAGGTCTACGGCTCGATCGCCGAGGGCTCGTGGGCCGAGGACCGGCCGCTCGAGCCGAACTCGCCGTACTCCGCCAGCAAAGCCGGCAGCGACCTTCTCGCCCGCAGTTTCCACCGCACTCATGGGATGAACGTCTCGATCACGCGTTGCTCCAACAACTACGGGCCGTACCACTTCCCCGAAAAGCTGATTCCGCTGTTCGTGACCAATCTGATCGACGGCCAGCACGTTCCGCTCTACGGCTCAGGAGAGAACATCCGAGACTGGCTGCATGTCGATGACCACACCCGCGGGATCGCGATGGTGCTCGTCGGCGGTCGCGCGGGCGAGATCTACAACATCGGCGGCGGCACCGAACTGACCAACCGTGAACTCACCCAGATGATGCTCGACGCGACCGGCCGCGACTGGTCGTACGTGGATGCTGTCGAAGACCGTAAGGGTCACGACCTGCGCTACTCGGTCGACATCTCGAAGATCCGATCCGAGCTGGGTTACAAACCGCTCGTGCCGTTTGACCAGGGGCTCGCCGAGGTCGTGCAGTGGTACCGCGACCGCCGCGACTGGTGGGAACCGCTCAAAGTTCGCGCGGGACTCGAGTGAGGTACGTCGTCCTCGGCGGACACGGCATGCTCGGCCACGATCTCGCCCGGGCACTTGAGGGCCGGGATTTCACTGCGCTCGGTCGCGATCAAGCCGACCTGACTGATCCAGCCGCTCTTCGCGCCGCAGTCGCCGGGGCCGACGTCGTCATCAACGCCGCCGCGTACACCCGCGTCGACGACGCCGAGACGGATGAGGCGGCCGCCACGGCGATCAACGGCACGGGAGCCGGTGACGCAGCCCGCGCCGCCGCCGAGGTCGGTGCGCGGTTCGTGCAGGTCTCGACCGACTACGTCTTCGACGGCTCAGCGACCACCCCCTATGCCGAAGACACCCCCCGTGCACCGGTGAGCGCTTACGGCCGATCCAAGGGCGAGGGCGAGCGCCTGGTCGCCCAGTCGCATCCCGCGCCGCACATTGTGCGCACCGCGTGGCTCTACGGCGAAAACGGGCCGTGCTTTCCCCGCACGATGCTCACCCTGGCGGCGGGACGCGAGACGGTGGATGTCGTCGCCGACCAGGTCGGGCAACCCACCTGGACTCGTGACCTCGCGTACGGAATCGTCGGGCTACTCGACGCCGAGACTCCGGCCGGGATTTACCACGCCACGAACGCAGGTTCGGCGAGCTGGTTCGACTTCGCACGTGCCACGTTCGAACTCTCAGGTCTCGACCCGGATCGAGTGCATCCGATCGATAGCGCGGCCTTCGTGCGCCCCGCGCCGCGCCCCGCCTACTCGGTGCTCGGACATGACGCCTGGCTGGCCGCAGGCCTCTCGGAACTCAGGCCGTGGCGCGAGGCTCTCGCCGACGCCGTTGCCCGGGGAGCGGTGAGTCCGCGATGACGACGCTTCGGGTCATCGTCGACGACATCGTGTCCGCCGGAGGCGACCGCCTCGGGCGCTACGCCGAAGACCTCACCCGCGCACTCATCGTCACGGCACCCCGCGGCACGAATGTGGCCGGGGTCGTCGCCGCCTCGCCCGAGGGCGACTACGCCCTCCTGCGCGAGCGGCTGCCCGGACTGCTCGAGTTGCACAAAAGCGCTCTGGCCCGCCGCGAGTTGGCGGCAGCTTGGCAGCACGGTTTCACAACGCTTCCCGGCAACGGGATGGTGCACGCGACGAGCCTGCTGGCGCCGCTTCGCCGCCACGATCGCCTGTCGAATCCCGGCGAGCAGACCGTCGTGACGATCCACGACGCCATCGCCTGGACCAGTCCCGAGTTGCTCCCCTCACGGCTGGCCTCCTGGCAGCGCACGATGGGCAAACGGGCCGAGAAGTACGCCGATGCCGTCGTGGTGCCGACGCACGCTGTCGCCGCCGAGCTGAACGAGCAACTCGCGCTGGGCGACCGGGTGCGCGTTATCGGTGGTGCCCCGTCAACTGCCCTCGCTGTGCCGCCCGATGCCGCCGAACGTCGCGCGCGCCTCGATCTTCCGGCCGAATACGTCCTGGCGATCGTCGAAGACGACGCATCGAACGGGTTCCCCGACCTACTCGAGGCGATCGGGCATCCCGACGCCCACGGTGCCCGGCTCGTGATCGTCGCCGGTGCGAGGTCCGCCGCCCACCTAATGCTTGATGCCCAGACCTCCGACGCAGCGTGGCGCGACCGTGTCACGGTCGTCGATCCCGACACCGACGCCGACCTCAGCGCGATCTACGCCGGCGCGCGAGCCTACGTGCAGCCGAGCGTCGCAGCAGGGTTCGGCGCTCCGATGCTCGACGCGATGGCGGCCGGTCTGCCGCTGGTGATCTCCGACGCCCCGGCACTGGTCGAGGTCGCCGACGACGGCGCGCGGGTCGTTCAACGCGGGGACGGCTTCGTTGCGGAACTCGCGGCCACAATTGCCGGGCTGATCGAAGATCGTGCGGCGGCCGAACGACTGGGGATCGCGGCGCAGGACCGTGCCCGAGCCTTCAGTTGGCGCGACGCTGCCGAAAAGGTCTGGCAACTGCACGCCGACCTCTGACCCAGACCGGATTCAGGGAGTCGGAGTCGGCGTGGCCGTCACTGGGCGAGTCCCATCCACGACCGCCTGCCGGATCACGGCGTAGTCGGGATTCCCGGTCTTGATGAGCGGCGGCACGAAGTCGACTTTCGTCAACGGCAGTTCCTTCGTCTTCGCCGCGAGTTCGACGAAGTACGCCAGCATCGACTGCGGGATGTCGGTCGACACCACCTGGGCGCCCGCAGCCGCGATGCCCTGGAACTTCAGCAACACGGTCGCGGGATCAGCCTGCGCGAGGATCGCCTCCTGCACCTGACGCTGGCGTGCCATCCGCTCGTAGTCGTTGGAACCGTAGCGGGAGCGGGCGTACCACAACGCCGTCTGGCCATCCATGTGCTGCTGGCCAGCTTCGATGTAGCCGATCGGCGGAGCCGCGCTGCCATCGTCGTAGTTGTTCGACCCGATCGGGAGCCGGGCAGCGACGTCGACGTCAACGCCACCCAGAGCGTCGATCAGGTCGGCGAACCCCTGCATATCGATGAGCCCGTAGTACGGGATGGTGAGGCCCGTGACTCCCTCGACGGCGTCGCGGACCGCCTCGATCCCCGGGTTGCTGGAGTGCTTCTTCGCGTCGGGATACAGGTCCGGGTGCTCTTCGCCGTAGGTGTACAGGTAGTCGATGAGGCAGTCGTTGCCGCAGTTATAGCCGTTGGGAAACGGGCCGTAGAGCGGGGAACCGGCGACGAACGGCACCTGCTCGAGATTGCGCGGAATGCCGAAGATCGTCGCCGCACCGGTGTTCGCGTCGATGCTGACGACCGACAGGCTGTCGGGGCGGAGGCCGTTGCGGTCGGGCCCGGCGTCACCGCCGAGCAGCAGAATGTTGTAGCGCCCATCGATCGGCGGCACCGGCGGTCCAGGGGCGAAGATCGCGAGCAGCCCAATCGCCGAGACGGAGGTCGACGCGACGAACCCGGGCACCCCAATGGTGAGCAGCAGGGTCAGTACGCCGAAAGCGGCAACCAGCCCTCGGGCGCGCGGATAAACGTTCACGAACCGTACGAGTCGAAGAGTGTCGAGAGTCAGCACGACCCACAGCACCGCGTAGAAGATCGCGACAATCACGAGGATGACGAGCACAGCGGTATTCGTGACGGCCGCCAACAGCGCGCTACGATCGACGATCGCCACCACGATTGCTACGACCACCAACACCCACAGCACGACCGTCGCGCCCAGACCGAAGCGGCCCATGCGGCGATTGCCGGCGACCGCCTGTGCTGAACCGGGGATCAGCAGATTGAGCGCGACCAGCCACCAGGCGCGCTTGGTCATCTCGGGGCGGGAGCGCGTGTCGGGGTAGCGCACCGGCTGCGTCGTTGAACTCACGAGGGAGAGGAGAGCTTCTCGTTCTTCTCGGCGACCATCCGCTCGAGTCCCTCGGCGAATCGCTCGAGCCGCTCGGTGAGAGCCGCATCGGAGGTCGCCAAAATGCGCGCTGCCAGGATGCCCGCATTCCGCGCGTTACCGATCGCGACGGTGGCGACCGGGATGCCGGACGGCATCTGCACGATGGAGAGCAGCGAGTCGAGCCCGTCGAGGTTCTTCAGTGCCACCGGAACCCCGATCACGGGAAGTGTCGTGACTGCGGCGACCATCCCGGGAAGATGAGCCGCCCCGCCGGCACCGGCGATGATGACTCGGATGCCGCGACCGGCAGCTTCGCGCGCGAAGTCGATCATGCCCTGTGGGGTGCGGTGGGCCGAGACAATCCTGACCTCATGGGCGATGCCGAACTCGTTGAGAGCCGCGACAGCATCCGTCATCACGGGCAGATCAGAGTCAGACCCCATGATGACGGCGACGAGCGGGCTCTCGGGCACGAGCCCCATGGTACGTGTCAGTTCTCGAAGAACGCCGCCGCCGCGCGAGCGTCGCCGCGCACCTTGTCGAGGTCGTCGCCGCTCGCCGTCACGTGCCCGACTTTGCGTCCCGGGCGGGAGTCCTTGGCGTACGAATGGAACTTCACCCGGGGCTGTGCCGCCAGAGCCACGGGGTAACGGTCTGCCATGGTCGCTGCGGCAGGTCCGCCGACAACGTTGACCATGACACTCCAGTGCTCGCGAGCCGACGTGTCGCCCAGCGGAAGGTCGAGCACCGCTCTCAGATGCTGTTCGAACTGGCTCGTGACCGCTCCCTCGATCGTCCAGTGGCCGCTGTTGTGCGGACGCATCGCGAGCTCGTTGACCAAAAGACGCCCGTCTTCGGTTTCGAACAGCTCCACCGCGAGCACACCGGTGACGTCTAACCCGGTCGCGATGGATGCCGCCAGGTCCGCCGCCGCGCGCACGAGAGCGGCAGCGCCCGGCGCGGGTGCGACTACCTCGGTGCAGATCCCATCGGTCTGAACGGTCTCGACCAGCGGCCAGGTCGCGATCTCACCCGATGGACGGCGGGCGACCAGTTGGGCCAGCTCGCGGCGAAACGGCACCAGTTCCTCGGCGAGCAGTGGTCCGGTAGCCGCCTCGAACCAGTCAGCTGCCTCTGCGGCATCCCGAACAACGCGCACCCCTTTGCCGTCGTAGCCGCCGCGCGGGGTCTTCACAACCGCAGCGCCGCCTTGCGCAGCGATGAACGCTGCCAAGGCATCCGGGTCACCAACCGCCGCCCACGCAGGAACCGGGACTCCGAGGGCGCTCAGACGCTCGCGCATGACGAGCTTGTCCTGGGCGACGGCGAGTGCGGCGGGATCCGGCCGCACCGTGGCTCCCGCCGCGACGAGAGCGGCCAGCACGTCCTGTGGCACGTGCTCGTGATCGAAGGTGATCACGTCGACATCGTTGGCGAAAGCGATCACGGTCGCCGGGTCGCGATAGTCGCCAATGGCCGTCGCGACGAGGGATGCCGGCGAGTGCGCCGCTTCGGCAAGAACCCGCAGCTCGATGCCCATTTCGACCGAGGGTTGAATCATCATTCGAGCGAGTTGTCCGCCCCCAATGACCCCGACCCGATGCACCTCATCAGCCTAGCCAGGACCGGGTGGGACCTCGGCGGCGCGCGGTTAGGGTTGAGAGGTGATCGACCGTCTCCGCGCCCTGATCGGGTTCGTCTGGGACCGAGTCATCCGCTACGTCCTCAAGTTCGGCGTCGTCGGTCTCGCGGGCTATGTGACCGATGTCGGAATTTTCAACTTCCTCCGTCTCGGGTTCGTGGGGGAAGGACACTTCCTGCAACAGCCGATCGGCGCGAAGATCGTCTCGGTCGCGATCGCGACCCTCGTCACCTGGTTCGGAAACCGGTACTGGACCTTTCGCGAGCATCGCCGCAAGAACTTCATGCTCGAGCTGTTCGAGTTCAGTGTCGTCGCGGTGGGCGGCCTCCTGATCGGGCTGCTCTGCCTGTGGATCTCCCACTATCTGCTCGGCTTCGACAACATCGTCGCGGACAACATCTCGGCGAACGTGATCGGCCTGTTCCTGGGCACCGCCTTCAGATTCTTTCTCTACCGATTCTGGGTTTACGGGCACCACCGCAAGGACGGTCTCACTGCGGCCGAGCACAAGACCGGAGCCGCAACGATGGCGATCTTCGAAGACGAGTCGAATGCCTCCCTCGACGCTGAAGCGCCAATCCGCCCCACCCAGTCGCGCGACTGAGTCGGACCCGGTCAGGCCGGGCGCACGTGCGTGACGTCACCGACAGCGACAGCGTGCCGGATGCCGTCGGTGGCGAGGACCTCAAGGCGCCCCGTGGGGTCGAGGCCGATCGCTGATCCCACCAGAATGTCGCCCGCCGCGAGCTCGACGCGAACGCGACGCCCAATCGTCAGACAGCGCGACGCGACCCGATCCCGCACGTCCGCCGCGGACGGCGGCGTATCGAGAAGGGTGCGGAAGCCGGTCAGGTAGCCCGCCAGGATCGCGTCGACAACGTCCGGCCCGTGATCGAGACCCGCGGCTGCGAGCGACGTCGCCGTCGGCACCGGCAACTGTTCCGCAGTCTGGGCGAGGTTGAGCCCGGCGCCGACCACAGCATCCATCGATCCGGGCACAACCTCGACCAGCACGCCGCAGACCTTGAGTTCGTCGAGCAGCACGTCGTTGGGCCACTTCAGCGCGAACCGACCCGGCCTGACGACATCCAGTGATTCCGTCATGGCGAGTCCCGCAAGGAGTGGCAACCAACCGGCAAGCGGATGGCGCAGCGCGTCGCGCACCAGCACTGAACTGGCCAATGCCGTCCCGGCTACGGCGACCCAACTGCGGTCGAGTCGGCCCCGTCCCGCGGTCTGATCGAGCGTGACGATCGCGGTGTACGAGGGGATGCCGGCGTTGGCGGCGAGAGCCATCAGATGCGAATTCGTGGACGGCGTCGACGCGAGTATGCGCAGCTCGGGAACGGCTTGCGCACTCAGCGGGAACTCCACGTGCCGAGCCTAGGATGGCCAGCATGCCGAACGACGCCGCGCTCGCCCGCGTCCTCGTCATCATCCCGACGTACGACGAAGCCGAGAACCTCGAGACAACCGTCGCGGCCGTTCTGATCGCCGCGCCCGCTGCTGACATTCTGGTCGTCGACGATGCAAGCCCGGATGGCACCGGCGAGATCGCCGACCGGCTGGCGAGCGCCGACCGGCGGGTCACCGTGCTGCATCGCACGGGCAAAGACGGCCTCGGACGGGCTTACGTCGCCGGTTTCCGGGTCGCGCTGGAGCGCGGTTACGACCTCGTGGTCGAACTCGACGCCGACGGCTCGCATCCGCCCGGCGCGCTGCCCGCGCTCATCGCCGCGGTGCGCGCAGATCCGGGCATTGGTCTGGCGATCGGATCACGCTGGGTTCCTGGGGGGAGCCTGGTCGACTGGCCGATGTCACGCCGCATCCTGAGCCGCGCCGCAAACGCCTACGCCCGCGGGATGCTCAGGCTCGGAGTCCGAGACGTGACGGCCGGCTACCGCGTCTACCGCGCCGACGCGCTGCGCGGCTTCGCGCTCGACGAGATCGACTCCCGCGGCTACTGCTTCCAAATCGACATGACGGTGCGCACTGTTGACGCGGGCTGGGCGATTACGGAGTTGCCGATCGAGTTCCGCGAGCGCACGGCGGGGCGTTCGAAGATGAGTTGGGCCATCGTGGTCGAGGCGATGCTCCGGGTCACGGTGTGGGGAGTCAGGCGACTGTTGAAGCCCCGCCCGACCGCTGAGCGTCAGCTGCGTCGGACGTCGGCTGACACCTCGTCGACACCCAGCGCGCGGACCAACCGATCACCCGCATCGCCCGGCCTTTAACGGAACGATCGCAATCAACGTGTCACCCCATCAAGCCTGCAGGCCCACCGTTGGAGGTTTGTAGGTTCCGGCCAAAGCCGTCCGTGAGGCGCTCGATAGGCTGAACGCCGTGACCGACGCAGCCTCGCCCGTTTCCGACGCATCCAGTCCCGACCCGGCAACGACCGCCGGAAAGCTCGCGGACCTGAAAGCGCGCTACCACGAGGCGGTCACCGCGAGCGGGGCTGCCGCGATTCAGAAGCAGCACGCCAAGGGTAAGAAGACCGCTCGGGAGCGCATCGAGCAGTTGCTCGACACCGGCTCGTTTGTCGAGCTCGACGAGTTTGTGCGCCACCGCACCCAGGCGTTCGGCATGGAAAAGAACCGACCGTACGGTGACGCCGTCGTCACCGGTACCGGCACCATCCACGGACGGCAAGTGGCTGTCTACTCTCAGGACTTCACAATCTTCGGCGGTTCGCTCGGTGAGGTCGCGGGCGAGAAGATCGTCAAGGTCATGGAGCTCGCGCTCAAGACCGGTGTGCCGATCATCGGGATGCTCGACTCCGGGGGTGCGCGCATCCAGGAAGGCGTCGTGGCGCTCGGCAAGTACGGCGAGATCTTCCGTCTGAACACGGCGTCGTCGGGAGTCATCCCGCAGATCTCGATCATCATGGGTCCGGCCGCGGGCGGCGCCGTCTACTCCCCCGCGCTCACCGATTTCGTGATCATGGTCGACAAGACCTCGCACATGTTCGTCACCGGCCCCGATGTCATCAAGACCGTGACCGGCGAAGACGTCGGCATGGAAGAACTCGGCGGCGCGCTCACCCACAACAAGACCAGCGGTGTCGCTCACTACTTGGCGAGCGATGAGGATGACGCCCTCGACTACGCGCGAACTCTCATCGGCTTCCTGCCGGACAACAATCTGGTCGAGGCGCCGGTCTACGAGAGCGACGTCGAGCTGGAGATCACTGACGCTGACCGCAAACTCAACACGATCATCCCCGACTCACCGAACCAGCCCTATGACATGCGCACCATCATCGAGGCGCTGGTCGACAACGAAGACTTCCTCGAAGTGCAACCGCTGTTCGCGCCCAACATCATGATCGGTTTCGGTCGGATCGAGGGTCACAGCGTTGGCGTCATCGCGAGCCAGCCGAGCGCGATGGCGGGGACCCTCGACATCCAGGCGGGCGAGAAGGCCGCACGATTCGTGAGGTTCTGTGACGCCTTCTCGATCCCGATTCTCACCTTGGTTGACGTGCCCGGCTTCCTGCCCGGCACCGACCAGGAGTGGACCGGCGTCATCCGCCGGGGGGCAAAGCTGCTCTACGCCTATGCCGAGGCGACGGTGCCGCTCGTCACCGTCATCACCCGCAAGGCTTACGGCGGCGCCTACATCGTGATGGGCTCCAAGCAACTCGGTGCCGACATCAACTACGCCTGGCCGACCGCCGAGATCGCCGTCATGGGTGCCCAGGGCGCGGTCAACATCCTGTACCGCGGCGACCTCAAGAAGGCAGAAGAGGCCGGCGAAGATGTCGCCGCCGTTCGCACCCGACTCGCGAACGAGTACACCTACAACGTCGCATCGCCGTTCTTGGCCGCGGAACGCGGCGAGCTGGATGGCGTCATCGAGCCCGCCGCAACCCGGGTCGCGATCGTGAAGGCGCTGCGCGCGCTGCGCACGAAGCGGGCAACTCAGCCGCCGAAGAAGCACGGAAACATCCCCCTGTGAACGACCACCAGCCCCCCGACATCCGCATCCTGTCCGGAGATCCAACGCCGAACGAGATCGCCGCCGTCACCGCTGTGCTCTCGGCCGCACTCGACGAGCTGGCCGGTCAAACCCTTCAGAGCAACGAGAACGGCCCGAGCGCCTGGCAGCGAAGTCAGCGCGCCATCCGCAAACCGCTACCGTTCGGCGCCTGGCGCAACGTCGACCTGTAGCGAAATGGGGGTAGCTGGTGGCCACCTCCTGTACCCCAAAAATCGTCAAATCTCGCCTGGCCCCTGACTTTATGCTGTTTTGCGAGTTGGATTGTCCCCCAAAATGACGACTTGGTGCAGCCGTGGTGTGGCGACTACTTTGAAGGAGTAACAGGTGTATCTCGTCTGAGGTCACCAACACTGATCGGCGTCAAGGGT
>JBDTNW010000003.1:0-23449 GCA_039933575.1 Pseudolysinimonas sp.
TCCGGTGGATTCAGAAGGCATCCATGGATCGTCGCCTCACGATGCACGACGTCGCCGTTGCGATCGTCGAGCAGCTCGCCCCCAAGAAGTAGGCGTTCAGCTCGTCAGTCGCGCCGCGGCCGCCGAAAGTTCGGCTTCGAACGGCGTGACATCTGCCGTCGTGACGAAGTGGTCGAGGCTCGCGCGTGCAACCTCTAGGCGTTCGCGCAGAGTGTCACTGTCAACGGCGACCTCGTGCTTGCTCGGGTGGCTCTTGAGATGGTCGTTCGCGGCGTGAACTGCCCGTTCGTAGTCATCCAGAATCGCTGAGCGCTCACCCCCCGCCCGGTCGAGGAGTAGCGCCGCGATCTGACCGGTCCGATCCCGGCCAGCGGCGCAATGGATGAGGACGCCTCCCTCCGGTGCCTCCGCGATCGCAGCAAACGCTCGCCGAAACAGGTCGGGCCAGCGTGCGATGGCCGCCGCGTAGTAGCGGGGTGATCCCAGGGGAGCCCATTCGGTCATGAAGTCGGCGTCGTCCTCGTCTTCGATGGGCGTGCGAATGACGCCGAGACGGGCAGGATGAGGAGGGACCGCGCGCACCTCGGAGTCGTTGCGGAGGTCGACAACGGTTGCGACGGAGCGCGCTAGTTCCGCCCAGCCGGCGTCGTCAAGATCGTCAAGCCGGCCACTTCGGTAGATGCGGCCCGACCGAGTTTCGCGTGCCCCGACAACATCCGATCGGCGGGATAGCCCCCCGAGGTCCCAGGTGTTGGGGAGCGCACCCCAATGGACCCGTCGGGTCACCTGATTTTCTTCAGGTAGTTCGTCATGCGCACCGTCGAGAGTCGGTTGCCCTCGTCGTCGGTGATGACGATTTCGTGGGTGCAGAGCGTGCGGCCAAGCGACAAAGCCCGGCACGTTCCGGTGACCCATCCTGAGGTGACGGATCGGCTGTGCGATGCGTTGATCTCGATGCCGACCGCGATGTGATCGTGGCCGCCGTGAATGGCGGCGGAGAGTGAGCCGAGTGACTCGCCCAGCACGAGGTGAGCGCCGCCGTGCAGCAGTCCGACGACCTGAGTGTTGCCTTCGACGGGCATCCGTGCGACAGAGAGGTCGGCACCCAGTTCGAGGAACTCGATCCCCATCTTGTTGGAGAGCGGACCTCCACCGTCGGCGAATCGGGCGATCAGATCGGGGTGCAAATCGGCTGGAAGCTTCACGTTTCGGGCCCTCCAGGGCTGTCGGATGCGGCGGCTAGGCTGAGCCCGTGCCGGACTCGAAGAAGCCTACGCTGCTGCTCATCGACGGTCACTCGTTGGCGTTCCGGGCGTTCTACGCTCTGCCGATCGACAGTTTCGTCACGCGTGATGGTCAGCACACCAACGCCATCCACGGCTTCCTCTCGATGTTGAACCTGCTGTTGCAGAATGAGAAGCCGACCCACCTCGCGGTCGCGTTCGACAAGTCACGGGTGTCGTTCCGAACGGCCGAATACCCCGAGTACAAGGGCACGCGCGGCGAGACTCCCGCGGAATTCAAGGGCCAGATTCCGCTGCTCCAGCAGGCTCTCGCGGCGATGAACATTCCGACTCTCGAACTCGATGGCTTCGAGGCCGATGACATCCTGGCGACGCTCGCGACTCAGGGCGCCGCCGCCGGCTTTCACGTTTTGGTCACGTCAGGCGACCGCGACACCCTCCAGCTCGTCACCGACGACGTCACCGTGCTGTACCCGAACGCGCGCGGCGTATCCGAGTTGAAGCGCTATGACCGGGATGCCGTGTTCGAGAAATACGGCATCGAGCCGCACCAATACCCGGAGATCGCGGCCCTCGTCGGCGAGACCAGCGACAACTTGATCGGCATCGACAAGGTCGGCGAGAAGACTGCCGTCAAGTGGATCCAGCAGTACGGCACCGTCGACAATCTGCTCGCTCATGCCGACGAGATCACCGGAGTCGTCGGCACCTATCTGCGCGACCAGCAAGACCGCGCCATCCGCAACCGGAAGCTGAACCGCTTGGTGACCGATGTCGAGTTGCCTCTGGCACCCGACGATCTTGCCCGCAAGCCGATGAATGTGGATGCCGTCACCGAGCTGTTCGGTCGACTTCAGTTCAAGGCTCTGCTCGAGCGGCTGCTCAAGATCGAAGGCGTCACCGACGTAGCGCAACTCACGGCCGGGGGAGCGGCGACGACCGACCTGCCCCCGGTGCACACGTACACCGGCACTGACCTCGCTTCGTGGTTTGACGCGCAGTCGAGACAGGGCACCGCCGCTCTCGGAGTACGCGTTGCGCTACTGAACGGGGTTGTCGAAGGGGTCGGAGTCGCGAGCGAAACGGATTCTGTGTGGGTGCCGTGGGGCGACGATGCGCTGTCGATGTGGCTGGCCGGCGACGCGCCGAAACACGTCTGGGATGCGAAGCGTCAGGGCAAGGCCCTTGTTGCGGTCGGGATCGAACTGCGGGGTGTCGACATCGACCCCGCGATCGCCGCCTGGCTGCTGCGGCCCTCTCAGAAGTCCGAAACCCTGCAGTCACTGGTCTACTACTACCTGAGCGAGAACCTTCCCCAACCTGACCCGAATCAGCTCGTTCCCGAGACCGACGCGTTGAGTCCTGCTACCGAAGCCTGGTACGTGCTGCGTCTTGCGGGCGAGCTTGCGTCGCGGCTTGACCCGGGCTCGCTCAATGTTCTGCACACGATCGAGGTGCCACTCGGTTCGGTGCTTGCCCGCATGGAGACTCAGGGTGTCACGGTCGCGACTCCCGTACTCGCCGAACTCAATGAGCGACTCGGCACAACGGCCGCCGATATCGCCGCGAAGGCATACGCCGAAATCGGTCGCGAGGTGAACCTCGGGTCGCCCAAGCAGTTGCAAGAAGTGCTGTTCGAGCAGCTCGGTATGCCGAAGACCCGGTCTAACAAGACCGGATTCTCGACCGACGCCCAGTCGCTGCAAGACCTCCAAGATCTGGCACCGCATCCGTTCCTCGAACTGTTGTTGCAGCACCGGGATGCCACGAAGATCCGCCAGATCGTCGAAACCCTGCAGAGGGGCGTCGGGGTGGATGGCCGCGTGCACACCAACTACGAGCAGACGGGCTCGGCAACCGGGCGCCTGGCGTCGAACGACCCGAACCTGCAAAACATCCCGGTCAAGACCGAGGTCGGCCGTGAGGTGCGCACCGCGTTCATTCCCGGCGAAGGGTTTGAGACGCTCCTCACGGCCGACTACTCGCAGATCGAGATGCGCATCATGGCGCACCTCTCTGAAGACGCGGGACTGATCGAGGCGTTCAACTCGGGCGAAGACCTCCACCGATTCGTTGGCGCCCGGGTCTTCGGGGTCGACCCGGCCGAGGTCACCCCGACGATGCGCACCAAGGTCAAGGCGATGTCGTACGGGCTCGCCTACGGGCTCTCGGCTTTCGGGCTGAGCAAACAATTGCGCATCGAGACATCCGAGGCCAAAGAGCTGATGGCCGACTACTTCGCCAGGTTCGGGGGAGTACGTGACTACCTCCGTGGCGTCGTCGAACAGGCTCGCATCGACGGTTTCACGACCACGATCTTCGGCCGTCGCCGACCTTTCGCCGACCTCACCTCAACCAACCGCACCTTGCGTGAGAACGCCGAACGTCAGGCGCTCAACTCGCCCATCCAGGGTTCGGCAGCGGATGTCATCAAGCTCGCGATGCTCGGAATCGATTCAGACATCCGCTCGCGAACTCTGGCGTCGCGGATGTTGCTGCAGGTCCATGACGAACTCGTGTTTGAAGTTGCTGCGGGCGAACTGGACGAGCTCACAACCATCGTCACCGCACGCATGTCGCACGCCGCAGACCTGAGTGTGCCGCTTGACGTCCAGGTCGGCGTCGGGGCGAACTGGGACGCCGCCGCGCACTGACAGCGCTTGACGTGCGGGGGGACTAGCGGCCGCGCACACCCCCCGTCGTAGGCTGAGGGCATGACCGATCAGCCCACGCGCGCATCCACCCCGATCGACAAGATTGCCGAAGACTGGGTCGCCACCATGGTCGACCTCGATCCCGACACCGCGATCTGGATGGGCGTGCCCGGCCGTCTCGGTGAGATCGGCGACTACTCGCCGACCGGCCACGCGCGCTACATCGAGGAGGCGAAGAAGGTCGTCGCCGCTCTGGCTGCCGCTACTCCGGTCGACGAGGTCGACGAAGTCACCAAGACTGACATCACCGCCGAGCTTGAGCTCGAAGTCGCGTCGACCGACGCCGGGTACTACCTGCGGGATATCAACGTGATCGCGTCGCCGTCGCAGGGTATCCGCGAGATTTTTGACCTCATGCCTACTGAGACGACTGACGACTGGGCGGTCGTGGCAAAGCGTCTCGGTAACGTGCCTGGCGCCGTCGACGGGTACATCGAGACTCTGCGCAAGGGGATCGCCCAGGGCTCGGTGCCGGCCCGCAGGCAGGTAGCGGCGGTCGCCGAACAGGCGCGCAAGCATGGCGACCCGCTGGGCTTCTTCTTCGACTTCACGGGCGCCGCCAAGCTGAGCGATGAATCCGAGCTGCCAGCGTCGCTTGCCGCCGACCTGAAGAAGGGTGCTGAAGCGTCTTCCGAGGCGTACGACCGTCTGGCTGAGTTCCTCGAAACCGAGCTCGCCCCCGTCGCGACCGAACACGACGGCGTTGGCCGCGAACTGTACGCCCTCCGCTCGCAGCATTTCCTCGGAGCGAAAATCGACCTCGACGAAACCTACGAGTGGGGCATTGAAGAGCTCGCTCGCATGGTCGAGGAGCAGACCCGCATCGCCGGCGAGATCGTCTCCGGTGGGTCGGTGCAGGATGCGATTGACGCCCTCGAGAAGGACCCGTCACGCAAACTGCACGGCACCGACGAACTCCAGCGGTGGATGCAGAAGACCTCCGACGCTGCGGTCGCCGATCTCTCGAAGAACCACTTCGACATCCCGGATCCGGTCAAGAACCTCGAGTGCATGATCGCCCCGACTCAAGAGGGCGGCATCTACTACACCGGACCCGCCGACGACTTCTCGCGTCCGGGACGGATGTGGTGGAGCGTTCCCGAGGGTGTCACCGAGTTCGACACCTGGCGTGAACTCACGACCGTGTATCACGAGGGCGTTCCGGGCCACCACCTTCAGATCGGGCAGGCCGTCTACAACCGCGCGACCCTCAACCTCTGGAGGCGTCAGATGGGCGGCACCAGCGGTCACGCGGAGGGCTGGGCGCTCTACGCCGAACGGCTCATGGAAGAACTTGGCTACCTCGACGACCCGGCTGACCGACTCGGGATGCTCGATGGCCAGCGGATGCGCGCGGCCCGCGTCGTGCTCGACATCGGCGTGCACCTCGGCAAGCCGCGTCTCGACGCCCAGGGCGTCTGGGACTACGACTACGCCCTCGAGTTCATGCGCGACAACGTCAACATGAACGACTCGTTCGTGCGCTTCGAAGTGAATCGCTACCTCGGCTGGCCCGGTCAAGCCCCGTCGTACAAGGTCGGACAGCGCATCTGGGAGCAAGTTCGGGATGCCGCGCAGCAGAAGGCCGGATCGGCGTTCTCGTTCAAGGACTTCCACAAGAAGGCTCTCGACCTGGGCGGCGTCGGGCTCGACACCCTCAAGGCCGCGCTTCTGAAGTGAAGGCGGAAGGGAGAGCGCGCGACCCTGATGCACCGGCGAGGTCGCCGTGGGAGATCGCCCTGGGGGATCGCCTCGGAGAGCTCGATCCCGCGTTGCGTCCCTACTTCTCGGTGATCCACCTCGGTTACAGCGGAATCGGCGAGGGAGAGTTCGAGCAGATCGGCACGCCGCGTCGGTGGCTCTGGCCGATGCTCTGGGTGCTTGGCCGGCTGGGAATCGTGTACCCGCTGTGGGCGACCGACCTGCCGTTCGAGATCCGGAACAGCCGGCCGGGTGATCCGGCCGACGGCATCCTGAACGGGCTGCGCTACTACCGTTTCCACGGTAGCTACCGGACGATGAGCGACCAGATCCGATTCGGCCCGCACGGGCTCGTCGACCGGTTCGCGCGCGGAGCAATCGAGATGCTGTTCGACGCCGACGTAATCGAGGGACACCTCGAGTTGCGATCAAAGGGCGCGGTGCTCCGAGTCGGCAAGGCCCGCATCCCCATCCCTTTCGCACCCAGGGTGCACCTTGTCGAGCGCTACGACGGTGAGCGTCAGCGCGTGGCCCTGACGATGGACCTGCCAGCGATCGGCCGCGTCTACGAGTATCGGGGCGCGTTT
Source organism: Pseudolysinimonas sp. (assembly GCA_039933575.1). GTDB lineage: Bacteria > Actinomycetota > Actinomycetes > Actinomycetales > Microbacteriaceae > Pseudolysinimonas_A. The sequence goes on from JBDTNW010000003.1 coordinate 6,247, forward strand.
AGCTACAAGGTTGTGTCCGACCGGTGAAGGTCGTGATCGCCGGAGCGTCCGGTTTCATTGGGCAGTACCTGGTGCGGGACTTCCGCGCAAGCGGCGACGACGTCGTCACGGTAGGCCGGCCTGGTTCCGACGCGACCTGGGGGGATGCCGCCGGCATCCGAGAGCTGGTTGACGGCGCGGATGTCGTGATCAACCTCGCCGGGAAAAGCGTCAACTGTCGCTATAACGCGAAGAATCGTGCCGAGATCCTGCGCTCACGGGTGGACACGACGCGTGAACTCGGGCACGCGATCCGGGATGCCGCTAGCCCGCCCGCCGTGTGGCTGAATTCCTCGACGGCGACCATCTACCGGCACGCCGAAGATCGCCCGATGACCGAGTCGACCGGGGAACTCGGTACGGGCTTCTCGGTCTCGATCGCCAGGGCCTGGGAGGACGCGTTCTTCGAGGAGAATCTGCCAGCAACCCGACGGGTCGCGCTGCGCACCGCGATTGTGCTCGGCAACGGCAGCGCGCTAGTCCCGTTGCTCAATCTGGCCCGCATCGGATTCGGGGGAGCGCAGGTCGATGGCCACTGGTTTCGCTCGAAGCGACGGATCGCAGCGGGAACTCTGCACGAATTCGGGGCGCGCGGCGGACGCCAGCGATTCTCGTGGGTTCATCTGGCCGACGTACTCGGCGTCATCCGCTTTCTCATCGCCCACCCTGACCTTGACGGCGTCGTCAACGTCTCCTCGCCGAACCCGACCGATAGTCGCGGGGTGATGCGGACGATCCGTGAGACGCTCAGGATGCCCGTTGGCATCCCGTTGTATCGGTGGATGCTTGAACCCGGTGCCTGGGCAATCCGGACCGAGACCGAGCTGGTGCTGAAGAGTCGCTGGGTGGTGCCGGAACGGCTGCTCGCCGTAGGGTACGAGTTCCGCTACCCAGAGATCGGTGCGGCAATCGCCGAAGTCGTCGTCGAGCGTCGCGGCCGCTGAGGGTTAGTTAGCCGTTGAATCCCGGTCACGCGTCGCGTTGTAGACGGTCGCGCCCGACGCCCCGTACTCGGCGAAGGTGCGCAGTGCGCCATCCCGAAGTACATCGGTCGTGACCGCGATTCCACGGGACTCGAGTTGCTCGCGCCAGTCATCCCGAACCGGACCCTCGTCGAAGCCCGTCAGGTCTTCGCACTCGGGACCGAAGCCCGCGATTGCCAGCCGTTTGACCCCCGACCAGATCGTCGCCCCGTAACACATCGCACAGGGACGCCAATTGACGACCAACTCGAGGGCGCGTTCCGCGCCGAGGTCCCAGCCACCGAGGGTCGCCTGGGCGAGGCTGAGTGCCACGACCTCGGCATGGGTTGAGGAGAGCCCCGACGACAGGACGACGTTGACGCCGACCGAGATCAGCTCACCCGATTGGGAGTCGACAACGATCGCCGCAAACGGGCCGCCGTTGCCTGCTCGCCAGTTCGTGTCCGCGAGGTCATGCACGAAGCGCATCCGGTCGTCGTCGGTCGCAAGCCGCTCGGGCATCGCGCGGTCAAGGAGCCAGTCGGGGAGGGTCGCGCTGAACGCGGTGGCGTGGGTCATACCGGCACGCTAGGCTAAAGGGTCGCGTTTCTCGCGATTTCTATCCGCCTGCCATCGGCACCATCCACAGTGCACCATCTCGCCGACGGCCTACCTATGCCCATCCCGGAGTAACTACTACATGACCACCGCAACGACCGCCTCGGCTACCAAGCAGGTCGCCATCAATGACATCGGATCTGCTGAAGACTTCCTGGCCGCGGTCGAGAAGACCCTCAAGTTCTTCAACGACGGAGACCTCATCGAGGGCACTGTCGTCAAGATCGACCGCGACGAGGTTCTCCTCGATGTCGGTTACAAGACCGAGGGTGTCATCCCCTCCCGCGAACTTTCCATCAAGCACGACGTTGATCCGTCTGACGTCGTTCAGGTCGGCGACATGGTCGAAGCCCTCGTTCTCCAGAAGGAGGACAAGGAAGGTCGCCTCATCCTGTCGAAGAAGCGCGCTCAGTACGAGCGTGCCTGGGGCGACGTTGAGAAGATCAAAGACACCGACGGTGTTGTCACCGGCCGGGTCATCGAGGTCGTCAAGGGCGGCCTCATCGTCGACATCGGGCTCCGCGGCTTCCTGCCTGCCTCGCTCATCGAGCTGCGTCGCGTGCGGGACCTCACGCCGTACCTCGACCAGGAGATCGAAGCCAAGATCCTCGAACTCGACAAGAACCGCAACAACGTCGTTCTGAGCCGCCGTGCGCTGCTCGAGCAGACGCAGTCGGAGTCGCGTTCGACCTTCCTCAACAACCTCCAGAAGGGCCAGGTCCGTAAGGGCGTTGTGTCCTCGATCGTCAACTTCGGCGCGTTCGTCGACCTCGGCGGTGTTGACGGCCTCGTGCACGTCTCGGAGCTCTCGTGGAAGCACATCGAGCACGCCAGTGAGGTTGTCGAGGTTGGCCAAGAGGTCACGGTCGAAATCCTTGAGGTCGACATGGAGCGCGAGCGCGTGTCGCTGTCGCTCAAGGCGACCCAGGAAGACCCGTGGCAGGTCTTCGCCCGCACTCACGCCATCGGCCAGATCGCGCCCGGCAAGGTCACGAAGCTCGTTCCGTTCGGCGCGTTCGTTCGCGTGGCGGAGGGCATCGAAGGCCTCGTGCACATCTCGGAGCTGAGCGGCAAGCACGTCGAACTCGCCGAGCAGGTCGTTTCGGTCGGCGACGAGGTGTTCGTCAAGGTCATCGACATCGACCTCGAGCGTCGCCGCATCTCGCTCTCGCTCAAGCAGGCCACCGAGGCAGTCGACCCGAACGGTACCGAGTTCGACTCGGGCCTCGCGGCGCTGTACGGCATGGTCACCGAGTACGACGACAAGGGCAACTACACGTTCCCGGAGGGCTTCGACGCCGAGTCCGGCGAGTGGCTCGAAGGCTTCGACAGCCAGCGCGAGACCTGGGAAGCCGAGTACGCGGCAGCCCAGGCGCGTTGGGAACTGCACAAGGCTCAGGTCATCGCCGCTGAGGAGAAGGGCATCGGCGAGGTTCCGGCCTCCGCTGAGGTTCCCGCCGGAAACTCGTTCTCCAGCGACGACAGCACCTCGACCGGAACGCTTGCCGACGATGAGTCGCTGGCGGCGCTCCGCGAGAAGCTCGCGGGTAACAGCTAGTTTTCCTCAGCCTCATCAACGGGGTGTCGGGCAGGAATGTCCGGCACCCCGTTTTCTGTGCCCGAGGCACGAGAGCGTCGTCGCCGGAGCCCGCGCCGGAACAGCGCCAGCAACCCCACCAGAAGGCCCCCGAGCCCCAGAATCACGAAGATCGGCGCGAGGATCGCGAGGATGCTGAGCACGACGCTCGACGCATCCTCAAGGGTGCTGAGGAGCGGTGCAGCGAATCCGACGGTCGCGGCGTTGGCTACCGGTCGCGTGAAGGTCTTACCTGCATGCACGACAAGGGCCAACAGGATGCCGATCACGATCGGCACCCACTGATTGCTCGCGAAGAACGAGGCGGGATCGGTAATCGCCGCGGTTTGTGATGTGGTCCCGGCACCGAACAGGATCCCGCCAGCGGCCGGGCGCACGATGGTCTGAATCCAGTCGTTGACACTGTCGACCACGGGAATCTTGTCGGCGACGACCTCGATGATGAGCAGCACCCCCAGGATGACGAGCACCCACTCGTTGCCGAGCCAGGCCCAGGCCGGAGGCAACTGCACCCAATCGAAGAAGCGACTCGACAGCCCAACGAGCAGCAGCGGGATGTAAGCGTTGAGACCAGCCGCGGCAGCGAGGCCGGACCCCATGAGGATCTCAAGCATGCCCTTACGATAGCCAGATGCTGCTCGTGGCACTCACCGGTGGGATCGCGTCGGGTAAGTCGACCGTCGCGGCGCGGCTCGCGGAGCACGGCGCGGTGATTGTGGACGCCGACCAAGTCGCCCGTCAGGTCGTTGAACCGGGCGAGCCGGCACTCGCTCGAATCGCCGAGACCTTCGGCGGCCAGATGATCGCGGCAGACGGAAGCCTCGACCGTGCGGCGCTCGGTGCGATTGTATTCACTGACCCGGAGGGCCGACAGAAGCTGAACGCGATCACGCATCCGGCCGTGCTCGAGCGCTCGCGGACGCTGTTCGCCGCTGCTGCGGATCGCGACCCGAACGCGATTGTCGTGTACGACATCCCGCTGCTGGTCGAGGTCGGTCGGTCCAACGAGTTCGATGTGATCGTCGTCACGCACGCCTCCACCGAGACCCGGGTTTCGCGCATGATCGAACTGCGCGGGATGACGCGGGAGGAAGCGCTGCACCGCATCAATTCGCAGGCGACCGACACCGACCGGTTCTCGATCGCCGACGTTGTGATCGACGCTGACGGCACAGTGGAACAGACAATCGAACAGGCGGATGCGCTGTGGGCGACACTCCGATCGCGCATCGCCTGAGCCTGGAACGGGAACATTCACGGGGCCGACGCCATCCAACATCCTGGGGGAGCGAGTTAGAGTATCCCGCAGCGCCCCTCAAGATCGGAACCCGGTGAACGTCAGACTGCACGCCCTGGTCGGCTTAGCACTGCTCGTCGCTGTTCTGGGCGGTTGCGCGGCCGCTCCAGTCGAGGACTCACCGCTCGCGAACGGGCAGCCCCTGACATGGGAATCCGGCGAAGACCTCGCCGCTCCCGACGCCGTCTTCACCGACCCGCCGGAACACGTGTCGGCGCAGACCGTCGTGCCCCCACCGGTCGCGGCAGGGTCCGGCGGTTCTTCTGGATCTTCATCCGGGTCTTCCGGATCTTCATCCGGGTCGGGATCATCTGGTGCCTCTCCGCGGGTATTCCTTGCGCGGGGCGGCGAGTGCACGAACGCCAAGTGCGTCAGCGACGGTCCAGCCACCGACTACTACTTCGCTGTTTCCGTCAGCGGTTTCCCTGCGAACACGGGAGTTTCGGTGACCTGCAACACAGGTGGCGGGTCGGGGTGGAGCTATTCTCCGTCCGGCTGGAGCACTGATGGCGCAGGAAATTTGGTCATCAACCAGAATGACACATGCTTCGGGGAAGTCGGTGCGCCCACGAGCCGGTGGGTGACCATCAACGGTGTGACTTCGAACACCGTCGCCTGGTAACTACCCGGTGCTTGACAGCAGGTCGCCGATGCGCTGTTCGAAGAGCGCTGACTCCGCGTCGGCCCAACTCGGGGCACCCGTCGCAGCGTCGTACCAGTACCGGAACTCAAAGATCGCGTTACCCACGAAGTAGTAGCGCGTGACGCCGTGCCACCCCTGCTGGACGTCGTTGTCGAGGGCGAACGACGTCCGCGTCTCGACCTTATAGCCGGGGATGCCCGCAGAGGTCTCGATCGCGCGCGCAGCGCTTTCGTCGGTTCGCTGGGCGGACGTCTCGATCGTGCGCAGCGTCACCGTGGTGCAGCTCCCAAGAAGTACGCCGAGCCGCTCGAATACCGCGCGCGCGGTCGGGCGATCTGCGTACAGCTGGGCGCGCGTCGCGACGCCCAGGACTATGCCCTCGGAGCTCGTCGAACCCCATCGCTCGACCGAGAGTGTCGGGGGCACTGCGTCGATCCACAGTTCGGCGCACTCGCTTGGGTCGAACGATGTCGCCACGACGGTCTCGGGTTCCCCGACCTTCACCTCGGGAACGACCGTGGGATCGACTTGCACGAGACGTGCAAGCTCGCCGGATTCGGGCAAAACGTCGTTCGCGGCGGCAACGTCAACGACGAGGTGTGCGAGCAGGATCTGACGGTCCGTGAGCGCGTTCTGGCGCGCCGACACGAAACATACGGCGACAACAGAGACCACCGTGAGCGCAGTGAGAGGGAGAAGGATGTTGGCGACAAGCCAGATCCGCGACGATTTCACTTCACGGCCTCGAGTCCATTGAATCGGGCTTCCGCGGCGGCCACCGTGACGTTGTCGAGTTTGGCGCTTTCCCCCCACGCAGTTGTGCAGACGACAATGCGGTCGAGCACCCCGCACCACCGGTCGACGGTGACGGCGGGCGTTCCGGCGAGAGTCGTCGTCACCCGGTTTGCGGACCACACGAGACCCTGCCCGGTTGTGCCTGTCTGTTTGTTAGCGACCTCGCTCGTCACCACGACCGATCCGCCTGGGACGGCGGCCGCAAAGGTCTCGCAATCAGTGGGGTGCAAGTTCGCGAACGCGGTGGCTGCTTCGGCTGCGGTTACATAGACCCGGCCGAAGCTGTAGAGCGTGGTGGCTGCGTCCGCGCTGAACAGGCCGTAGGCGGCGCCGGAGTCGGCGGCCGAAGCACCCGTGAGATTGAGCACCGACCCGCACCCGGGGGGATCGGCGGTCAGCCACGACGCGGTGCCCGCGAGCCACTCGTCGGTCACGGTGGCGGGACCCCAACTTGTCGTGGGCGTGCCGACGAGTTTCTCTAGGTCGCCCGGCAGCAGGACGAGGTTCGCGACGTCTCCGTCCGCGACAGTCGCCGGTGCGGGCTCATTAACCGCGACGGGACCGCGCGGTTCGACCGAATCCAGGAGGGGAGGGAGGACGACAGTGCCAGCGACTGCCGCGAGTACCGCGACGGCGGCTCCGAGGATCGCCGGCCACCGGCGCCGTGAGAGCGCAGCGAGTACGCCCGCCTGCTCTGCAATGTCGCCGGGAGCAGTCCGCGTTGCGAGGTCGCCCGCGGGCCGCGGTCCGGCGGGCGCCTCCGGCCCCGGTTTCGCGGTCTTCGCCGATCGTGCGGGCTTCGACGGGTTCGCCTCCAAGGTCTCGGGGGTGGCGACCGCGACGGTCTCAGGCTGGGCGACGACCGGACGGGTCACGGTAGCGAGGAGCGCGAGGTCGGGGATCGCGTCGCGGAACTCGCGTGGCCGGGTCACCAGGTCGCCGCCGAACCGGGACGCGACTCCTGCGAGGTCTTCCTCTTCCATCCGAGTCGGCCCGCCGTCAGGTGGTGGCGAGTGCCTCGCGCAAGGCGATGCGTGCTCGGTAGATTCGGGTCTTCACGGTATCCACGAGGATGCCCTGGTGGTCGGCAATCTCCTGATAGCTAAAGTCGCCGAACTCCCGAAGTACCAGGGCGACCCGAAAATCCTCGGGAATCGTCTGTAGTGCGGTCTGGATACGGTCGCGGTCGGCGAACGTCTCTGTGAAGTCCGGCCGGTCGTCTTCCGGAAGGTCCTCGGGCAGCTCGGAGGTGTAGGCCCGACGCCGCACGACGGCGAGGGCAGCATTCGACGCCACCCGGAAGCACCAGGTGCCGAAGCTCGACTCTCCGCGAAATTTATCGATGCTCTGCCAGATCGCGATGAGGGCATCCTGCAACGCGTCTTCAGCATCGGTCGAATTGGCGGTGATCCGCAGGCATGCCGCCCAGAGCTTCCGCTGGTTGGGCTCGATCAACGCGGAGAAGGCACGCTGGTCACCGGCGCGGGCACGCGAGAGGAGATCGGCTTCACTCGGCGACGCCGACATCCTGCCTCCACTCCGTCGCCGCAGCCGAGCGGCGCTCGGGAAGCACCGCGAGTTGAGCCTATTGCACGCGCGCTCTCGACGGTCGACGGCCTGCGCGACCCCCGGGCGCACCGAGATTGTTTCGCCGTAACGGGAACTTTTCTGCCCTCGCGCAACTCGAACCGTTTAGGACGCCAGAATGGTGCCACGACCTCGTGTCGAACTGAGGGGATGTACCCGTGAACGCAACCGATGACGAACTCGACCCGATCTTGGGAGAGCCGCCGGCCCCGCCGGTCGGCCTCTGGGACCGCGTGTTGCAGACGGCATTCGACGCGCCGACGCTCGATCACTCTGACCTCGTGCCGATCGACGTTCCGGTCGCGACGGACGATGTCGCGTTCGCGGACGAACTCGGGGGGTTGGGCGGTCACGACAACCTGCATCACGTCGAGGTTCAGCCGTCTGCCTTCGACGACGTGCACTCCTCGCACGTCGAGACAGTGATCCCGGATCACCACGTGGACCCCGGCGTCGACCATGCCGGATTCTAACGGCGGATCGGCGAACACTTCCGCGGCTCCCGCACTCAAGGCGAGGACCTTGGGGTTCATCGACGGTGCGCGAGCACTGTTAGCACCCGCAGGCTATGGCGACGAGGTCGCCTCGATCCTCGCCGACTTGTCGACCCGGAGCCGTGGAGCGCACGCGGTCGTCGTCGTCGGCGAGGTCGGCACCGGTAAGAGCACGCTCGTGAACGTATTGCTGGGGGTGCCGGGTCTCTCGCCAACCGGTCCCGGCGAGACGACGGCTACCTTGATCCGCTTCGAGCCGCCAACCGAGGGGCTTCCCGCCGGATCGGCGCGCGCGGATTTTGCCGGGGGAGAGTCTGAGGTTTTCCCCGTCGACCGGCTCGCGGACCGCACCGTGATCGAGCGTCTCGCCGATGCTCCGGATGGCGAGATCCCGCGCGGCGTCACGGTTGCCGCGGAATCCCCGGCCCTTCCCGGCGTCGCGATCATCGACACTCCCGGTACCGGCGGGCTCGATCCCGCGCACGGCAGGGTTGCGCTCGCGAGCGCCGAGCGCGCGACGATTCTCGTGCTGGTGACGGATGCCGGCGGCCGGTTGACCGAGCCTGCACTCGCGTTCCTCGACGCCTGCGCGAGCGGCGTCGAAGCGATCGTCGTTGCCGTCAACCAGATCGACCAATTCCCGGGCTGGCAGACCGTCGTTGACGAGAACCGCGCGATCCTCGAGAAACGGGATCCGCGGTACGCCGGAATCCCCGTGATCGGGGTCTCCGCATTGCTCGCACAGCAGGCGGCAAGCCGCACGAGCCCTGAGTCGCGTGTGCGCCTCGAAATCGCGAGCCGCTTCGGCGTCTTCGTCGACGCCGTGACGGATCTTCTGACGGCGTCCAACGACCTCCCGGCCGCGCGGGCTTTGCGCCGCCTGGGCGATCTGCAGAAGCGAGTCCGCGCCGAACTGGAACAGCAGGTGGATTCTCTCGAGCGCGCGAACCCCCTCCTCGTCGAAGAACTCGAGCGGAGCACCGCGCACCTCACGACGCTACAAGGCAGCGAAGCGAAGTGGCGCCGGTGGCTGCAGCGGTCGATCGCACAGGTGAGCGACCAGCTCGTCGACGAAGTGCGACAACGAACTGACGAATACGCCGCTCACTGGACCGGACGCATCAACAACAGGATGTTCGGCGTCAGTAAGGGGGCGCTGGTGCGATTGCAGAGCGATATGGACGTCGAGGCGAACGTGATTTACCTCGACCTCGACCAGCACGTCCGGGACCGCCTCACCGCACTGTGCACTGATCTGTTCAAAAGCGTCGACCTCGGCGACTACTCCGAGGAGGTCTTCGGTTCAGAGGGCATCCCCAAGGACGAGCGCGGCCTGCCGCAGCTCGTGCGCCGCGCGGGCAAGGCCGACCTCGACCTCAGCCTGCTCGGCATGGCGATGATGGGCGCGTCAGCTCTCGGCGCGATCAACCCGCTGCTGGCCCCGGTGGGTTTCGCAGCCGTGTTCGGAATCAACCTTCTTTCTCGCGGAGCTCTCAAGAACAAGCGCGATGCACTGGCCTACGTCGAACGCATGCCTCCACGGGTACGTGAAGCCATCCAGCAGCGTTTGAATCGGGTTCTCTGGGACTATCGTGACTCCATCGAAGAGGTCTTCGACAGGGAGCTGAAACGCGCGGTGAAGCAGGCGAACGAGAATCTCGCGATCGCCCAGCGCGCGCAGGTACAAACCAAGGAGCAGCGTGACACCGAAGTGCTCGAACTGCGCAAGCGGATCGAGATCGTCGACCGGGAGTTGAGCCGGGGAGCCGCCGAACGCGAGAGACTGATGGCGACTCCAGCGGTTCGGGAACAAACGGCGGTCACCGGAGCATCAAACAGCAGTAACAGCATCACCCAACATCCGTAGACACGTACCCACGAAGGAAGACCGACATGACCGACAACATTTTCGGTGACGACGCGAACGCGCCGGCCGACGTACCCATCCCTGAGGCCGAATTCATCGACCCCGCGGCCGCTGTCCCGGCAGCCGTCGACAACATCGTCCCCGACCCGATCGACGCTCTCGATCCGCTTTGGCAGGGCGACGCCGTCGACGCCCCGCCCCTGACGCCCCAGCAGGAGGAGGCCGCCGGCAACGACGTGCCCGTTCCGCCGGCAGCCGAGGGCGACGCACAAGTCGAGGCTCCGCCGCTACCGGACGGCATCGACGGCGCTGAGCCGGTCGAGGGTGCCCTCGGCGCGCTTCCGCCCGCACTGCCCGACGATGGTGACGTTGTATTTTTGCCGGGTGACGTTGCACCGATGCCGCCCGTCCAAGGCGCCGCCGACGTGCCGCCGGCCGGTGGCGGAGTCGACGGTGAGAACCCCGCGGCACCCCCCGTGCCGCCCGTCGGCGACGCTGGAGGCCAGGATCCCTTCCCCGTCCAGGGCCAACCGCCGGTCGATGATGTTGGTGTGGGCGCCGACGTGCCGCCGGCCGGTGGCGGGGTCGATGGCGAGAACCCCGAGGCTCCCCCCGTGCCGCCCGTCTTCGGCGTTGGAGATCCGTTCCCCGTCCAGGGCGAACCGCCGGTCGACGTGCCTGGTGTGGTCGAAGTGCCTGTTGGTGTGGTCGATGACGGTGGTGTCGGCGAAGACGTCACCTGGGAACTCGGCGACAGCGTCGGAGGCGTCATCGCCGCGATCACGGGAACTCCGGTGACCGACGAGTCGATCGCACAACTGCTCTCACCCGAGCAGATCGCGAGGATCGAGCACAACGGTGGTCGAATCGACGCGGAGACCACGGAAAGCTTGCTCGAGCAGTCGGGAATTCCGGCGACCATCGTGCACGGCGACATCGACCAGTTGCAGGCCTGGCTCGACGCTGGCATCGGAACTGTCGTCTCGCTCGACGGTACCGAGATCGGTAAGGTCGACGGCGGTGCCGCCGCTGGCGCCGATGTTGACGACCCCAACTTCATGGCGATGGTCACCAAGGTCGACACCGATGCGGGACTCGTCTGGCTCAACTCGAGCGGTGACGTCGACGGGGACGTATTCTCGGTGGCTTTGGCCGCTTTTATGGACGCTTGGGAAGATTCCGATTTCCTCGCGATCAAGAGCGACCAGACCGCCCACGAGTGGCATGCCGCTCACGACGTGGTCGACGTCCCCCCGGTGGTCGTCGTCCCGCCGGTCGTCGACCCGCCCGGAGGAGGCGGCGAAGAGCCGTTCCCCGACGGAGGCGACATCTCGATCTCGGACCACATGCACGGCGGCGTCGCAGAGGACGGTACATCCCTGCCGGACGGGACCCCGGCCCCTACGGCCCTGCCCACAGAGTCTGCCGACGCGCCGGTGCTCAACGCTCTGACGCAGAACCCGTGGATCGTCATCCCCGGCGTCCTTGCCGTGGGCGGCGCGGCCGCCGCGATCCTGGCGGCACGAAAAATGCGTCGCAGCTGATCCGAAGCAGTCAGAAAGACCCCCAGCCTCGCTCCGGCGCGCTGGGGGTCTTTCTCATCGTCCCCGTGAGCTACAGGTCCGGCCGGGCGGCATGATGGAGGGGTGAGCCGACCCGTTGATACGACACCCGAAACGGCGCGCCCGTGACCACCCGTCAGATCGACCGCCTCACCGAGCGCGTCTCCCAGCTGTGCGAGCTCGTCGCGACGGCCAACCCGACGCTCGTCCAGACCGTCCGCGAGGTGACTGCTGCGCTGGTCGAACCGCTGCGACTGGCCGTGGTCGGTCGAGTGAAGGCTGGCAAGTCGACTCTCGTTAATGCACTCATCGGTGAGCACGTCGCCCCGACGAACGAGGCTGAGTGCACCCGGATCGTCACCTGGTATCGCTACGGCGCCCCGCGGTCGGCATCGCTCGTATTGCTCGACGGCTCGACCCGGTCCCTGCCCTTCGACGGTGGCCTACCCGACGACCTGGGCGTTCCGCTCGACCTGGTGTCGCACGCGATCGTGAATCTGCCTGCCGCCGCGCTCCGTGACTTCGTGCTGATCGATACCCCGGGTCTCGCGACGTCCACCGAGGAGCTCGAGGACGCAACCCGGCGGGTAACCCTCGGCTCGGACGCCATCCGTCACGCGGATGCCCTCGTCTACGTGTTCCGCTCGACCGAACGGCTCGACGATGTGGCTTTCCTCGAGGCGTTCTCGGCAGCGTCCGGCGATGACGGCAAGCGCTCAGCCGGATCGATCGGGGTTCTCTCGCACGCCGACCAGTTCGCGGGGGGCGCGTGGGCGAGCGACGATGACACGATCGACGTGGCACGGCGCGTGGCGTCCGAGATGAGTAATCGCCGACGCGGCGAGCTCACCCAGATCGTCGCCCTCGCGGGGCGCATGGCCGAGCAGTCGTCGACGGGGGAGGTCCGCGAACGGGACGCGGCGGTACTCGCTCGCCTCGCCGCCCTGTCGCCGGAGGACCGCCAGGATCTTCAGGTCGCGCCCTTCCCAATCGAGGGTGTCGACAGTCGCGACCTGATCCGCGCCGTCGACGTGTTCCACGGTTACACCCTGCGCTACGGCGGCCCGACGGCGACTGGGGGAGCGCACGCGTTGAGCGAGTGGATGCGCGAGCGGTCGGGGATGGTCGAACTTCGCACCGCGCTGCGCGCGCGGTATGTGGGCCGCTACCCGCTGCTTAAGGCGAGCCAGGCGGTGGCGGCACTTCGGACCGCCGCCGACGGGTCGCGGCATCGGCGAGAGCTAGTCGACCTGATCGGCGAGGCGCTCCTCGACGACGACCTGCTGCCGCTCAGCCTGCTTGCGGCATGGGAGGAGTTACGCGTGATGCACCCCGAATCGATCGAACTGAGAGAGGTAGAGATCATGCTCGATGCCCGTAACGCGTACGAGCTTCTCGGCCTCCGCCCCGATCAGCCCGAGATCGAAGTCGCCGCGTTAGCCCTCGCGGCCGCCGCACGGACGCAGGCTGCAGCGAACGTCGCCGCAGCTCCTGCCCTCGCGAACGCCGATCGCGTGCTGGCGCGTGCCTACATCGGGATCGCGCAACAGTGGGCCGGCGCTTCCGGCTGAGATAGATTCACTGACGAGTGCGGCAATCCGAGTCGCCCTGTCCGTAGGAGCATCTGATGGCGTCGACGTGGTTGCTCGCGATCGACCTGGGCACGTCGAACACCGCGGCGGCCTGCCTACGAGGTGGCCGGATCGAGTCGATCCGGCTCGACTCACTCTCGGAGAGCATGCCGTCCTCGGTATTCCGGGACGGCAGCGAGATTGTCGTCGGCCGCGCGGCCGAGAACCGCATGCGCACCTCGCCCGGCGACTTCGAACCGCACCCGAAGCTGTTGCTCGGGCGCGCCGGGGTCATGCTGGGCGGAGAGCTTGTCGACCCGATCGACCTCGTCGCGTCCGTGCTGCGTTACGTGCGCACGCGCGCGATCGCATTCGCGGGTTCGGACCGCCCCGAGCGCGTCTGGCTCACCCACCCGGATGAATGGACCTCTTCGCGCCGGGATGCGCTGCGTGAGGCGGCGGTTCGCGCTGGGTTCGACGCCGACACTCTCCGTCTGGCCTCGGAGCCGGTGTGCGCAGCGGCGTTCTACGCCGGCGAAGGTGAAGTGGCGGTGGGGTCGCGCGTTGCGGTTTTCGATAGCGGCGGTGGCACATCCGATGTCGCTGTGCTCGAGTCGACGGGCGCTGGGTTCAGGGTTCTCGCCTCAGACGGCGACGAGCGACTCGGCGGGAATGACTTCGACGAGAGCATCCGGGAGTGGGTCATGAACACCCTCCGCAGCCGAGGGGAAGCGGAGCTCGCCGACGCGCTTGACAAGCCCGAGGCTCTGGCGGCGCGACTGACCCTCCGTAACGCCGTGCGGAGCGCGAAGGTCGAATTGTCGGAGTACCCCCGTGTTCCGATCGGCATCAGCGTCGGTGGTCGGGACGCCCAGCTTTCACTCACGCGGAGTGAATACGAAGGCCTCATCGCCGCCGACGTCGCTCGCGCGGGACGACTTCTCACGGGAGTCCTCGAGAAGTCGGGCACGCCCGCCGAGGACCTGGCCGGCGTCTACCTCACGGGAGGCACATCCCAGACCCCCGCTCTTGCCACGGAAATTCAGCGAGTCACCGGTCGAGCTCCGGCGACGCTGTCCGACCCGAAACTGGTCGTCGCGCGCGGCGCGCTCCACCTGCCCGACACAGCCGCGACCGACAGTGTGATCCCGACCCCCGCCGTGGGCCCGGATGCGGTGGCCGACGTTTCGACGGAGGCGCCAACCGAGTTCGCTGCCGGGTGGTATCAGCCAACGGCGAATCCCCGCTGGAAGGCGTACTGGAACGGTGGGCGATGGACCGACGCCATCGAGGATGTCGACGATACCCCGGGCACAGTCGCGGCGACCTGGTACTTCGATCCCGAGATCGCGGGGCAGCTGCGGTACTGGAACGGTAAGCGCTGGACCAACGACGCGGTCGAGCTGGATCTGACGACGGGCACGATCGCCCCTGGGCGTTATGCCAAGCCCGGTGGTACGAGCGCCAGACCGGCCAAGCGCGCGTGGGACGGCACAGCTTGGAAGTGACGGGGACGAATTCGTGGGCGCTGGCCATCGATCTGGGAACCTCGAACACCGCAGCCGCCTGGGCGCGCGACGGCCGCGTCGAATCGATCAAACTCGACACTCTCGCAGAGACGACGCCGTCGTCCGTTTTCCGCGAGCGCGGGCAGTTCGTCGTCGGACGCGCGGCCGAGCTCCGGATGTTGACTTCCCCGGGCGACTTCGAGGCGTACCCGAAGTCGCTGCTCGGCCGCGCCGCTGTCATGCTGAGCGGCGAACTCGTCGACCCGGCCGAGGTCGTCGGCGCGGTGCTCGCGAACGTGCGCCTCCGGGCGATGGCCATCGCAGGCTCCGCGCGGCCCGACGTCGTGTGGTTGACGCACCCCGACGAGTGGACGGCATCCCGCCGGAATGCGCTACGCGAGGCCGCGGTGCGCGCCGGCTTCGAACCCGCGACCATCCGGCTGGCGTCTGAGCCCATCGCCGCCGCCGCCTTCTACGCGGGCGAGGGCGAGGTTCCGACCGGCGCTCGCGTCGCGGTCTTCGACTGCGGCGGCGGCACGACGGATGTCGCGGTTCTCGAGTCGACGGGCGAGGGCTTCTTTGTCCGGGCATCCGCGGGCGACGAGCGCCTCGGCGGGAATGATTTCGACGAACGCATTCGCTCCTGGGTCATCGCGACTCTCACAAGCAGGGGAGACGCGGGGGATGTCGACATCCTCGCCGCCCTTGAGGCTCCGGGCGGGCTCGCTGCGCGGTTGAAGCTGCGCGACGCGGTCCGGAGCGCGAAGGTCGAACTTTCCGAATATCCGCGTGTGCCGATCGCGATCTCCGCCGGCGGGCGGGAGGCCCAGCTGTCTTTGACCCGCAGCGAATACGAGGGCCTCATCGCCGCGGACGTGGCCCGTGCGGGTCAGCTGCTCGCGCGCGTACTCGAGCGGTCGCGAACCCAGGCGCGTGACCTCGCAGCTGTCTACCTGACCGGCGGCACGTCGCAGACGCCTGCACTCGCCGCGGAGGTACAGCGGGTGACCGGTAGGCCGCCGGCGACGCTCTCTGACCCCAAACTCGTCGTCGCGCGCGGAGCCCTCCACCTGCCCGCGTCGGCTGCCACCGACGCCCCGCCCATCACCCGGCCAGTCGCGCCTGTCGCAGTGCAGAAGTCGATCGTCGCCGAGAAGTCAGTCGCCGAACCGCGCCCGCGGGTCGACAAGGCACCGCGCGCCGAAATGCTTCCCCGTTCCGCGGTAACGCCCGCAAAGATCGCGTTCCGGATTGTCGAGTGGCTCCTCGGCGTTTTCCGGCGACCGGTCGCGCTGCTCGTGGGCGGGCTCGGCCTCGCTGCGCTCGCGGTCGTCGTCACGGTCGTGGCGCTGTCGACGACCGCATCGTCGGGCCCGGTCGCCTGCTGGGACGGATCGCGAGCGGAGGTCGGCGCCTGCCACCCTCTCCAGGGGGCGCGCGGCCTCGCCTGGGTCTTCGCGTACCCCTCCCCGCTGAGGTGCGACGGTGGCGATGGCGTCTCGCGCCCCGTCACGTGCACGAGCGACGCCTACCCGGAGTCGACCTTCGAGATGCGGTACCACCCCTCGGCAGCGGACGCGCAGGCCTGGCTGTCCGCCCAAGCCACCGCGGCGACGACGACGCGCTGGTCGGTCCCGGGCGGTGAAGTTGGCAACGTCGCGGAATTCCTTACGCCGGTCGACGGCGGCTTCTACTACACGGGCTACACCTACGACGAGCTGGCCGTCACACTCGAGGTCTTCACACGGCACGCCGCTGGGGCGGACGCTAGAGCGCTTCACGAAAGCGCAGCTCAGGACTTCTCTTCGCGCACTGCTGCGGAGGTCGCGGAGATGTTCGGCTGACCCACAGCTCGTTGGCTGTGAACCAGGAAGCGCGTGTCGGTAGCGCCACCTAACCTGGACTGATGGAGCCCACTCGCGTCGTCAGGCCGTTTGAGGTGATTAGCGACTACGTTCCCAGCGGTGACCAGCCGCAGGCGATCAAAGAGCTCGCGCAACGTATCAACGCGGGTGAGACCGACATCGTCCTCCTCGGAGCGACCGGTACCGGCAAGTCGGCCACGACGGCCTGGTTGATCGAGCAGGTACAGCGTCCGACGATTGTGCTCGCCCACAACAAGACTCTCGCCGCGCAGCTGGCGACCGAGTTTCGCGAACTGATGCCGAACAACGCGGTCGAGTACTTCGTCTCCTACTACGACTACTACCAGCCCGAGGCCTACGTTCCGCAGACTGACACCTTCATCGAGAAGGACTCGTCGGTCAACGCCGAGGTCGAACGCCTCCGGCACTCGACGACGAACTCGCTGCTGTCCCGTCGGGACGTGGTCGTGGTGTCCACCGTCTCGTGCATCTACGGCCTCGGCGCCGCTGAAGAGTATTTGGGCGCGATGACTTCGCTTCAGGTTGGCGACCGCATTTCGCGCGACCACCTCGTTCGCCGGTTCCTCAACATGCAGTACGACCGCAACGACGTCGACTTCTCGCGTGGCAAGTTTCGCGTGCGAGGCGACACGATCGAGATCATCCCGGTTTACGAAGAGCACGCGGTGCGCATCGAGATGTTCGGCGATGAGGTCGAGGCGCTCTACTCGCTGCATCCGCTGACCGGCGACGTGCTGCGCAAACTGGATGCTGTGTCGATTTTCCCGGCGACGCACT
>JBDTNW010000004.1:0-21937 GCA_039933575.1 Pseudolysinimonas sp.
GGAACGGCAGGGTGATGTCGGCTCCGTGCAGACCGTCGGGCGCCGTGATGCGGATCCCCTCGTATGACTTGTCGACCACAGCACCCATCGCGCGCAGGGCGTCGAGGTGGAAATCGATCGGCCGGTCGCCGATGCGGCAGCCACCGAGGTCGGGGATGAGCGCCTCACCGAGCGCGTGCAACAGCGGTCCGCAGAACAGGATCGGGATGCGGCTGGACCCGGCGAGAGCGTCGATCTGTGCGAAGTGGGCACGTTCGACGTTCGACGGATCGAGCACCAGTACGCCGTCTTCGGGGCTGGTCACGGCGACGCCGTAAGCCTCGAGCATCTTGGTCACGATCGCGATCTCACTGATTTGCGGCACATCTTGCAGGACACTCGGCGTGCGGCCGAGAAGGGCAGCGACCATCGCCTTGGTGGCGAGATTTTTCGCGCCGCGCACATTGACGCGACCCTTCAGCGGCTTCCCCCCGCGGATGACGATTCCGTCAGCCTTGAGGCCAACGTGCTCGCCCGCCATCGCGGCATCCTTCGCCAGACCGTCTTCGACTCGGCTCAACTCGTCGTCGCTCAACGCGATCGCTCCAACCATCGAAACACCTGCCGCCTTACTGCCCTCGGGACCGAGGGATTCACTTCGGGGGAACTACCGAACGGGAAGAGTCTTCGGCCGCCAACTCTCGCGGGTGGCCTCAAACTCGGTGATCCGCGCTTCGTTGTGCAGGGTGAGCCCGATGTCGTCGAGCCCCTCCAACAACCTCCAGCGAGTGTAATCGTCGATCGCGAAACCGACCTGGAGATCACCGATCGCGACAGTGCGCGCAACGAGGTCGACGGTTGCCGCGACACCCGGTTGAGCCGCAATGGCCGCCCAGAATTTCTCGATCTCGGGTTCGGTCACTGTCGCCACGAGCAGACCCTGCTTGCCCGCATTGCCTCGGAAGATGTCGCCGAACCGAGGCGCGATGATCGCCCGGAACCCGTAGTCACGCAACGCCCAGACCGCGTGTTCGCGGCTCGATCCGGTGCCGAAGTCGGGGCCGGCGAACAGCACGGTCGCTCCGGCCGAGGACGGCTGGTTGAGCACGAACTCGGGGTCTTTGCGCCACTCGTGGAAGAGCGCATCCTCGTAGCCGGTCTTGGTGATCCGCTTGAGGAACACCGCCGGGATGATCTGGTCGGTGTCGACAGCGCTGCGCGGCAGCGAGATGGCGGTGCCTTCGATCAGCTCGATCTTGTCCATCTTCAGACCGCCACTTCGACGTTCAAGTCACTCGGCGCGGAGAGGGTGCCGCGGATTGCGGTGGCTGCCGCGACGACCGGCGACACCAGGTGGGTTCGACCGCCTTTGCCCTGCCGACCCTCAAAGTTGCGGTTGCTGGTGCTCGCGCAGCGCTCGCCGGGCGCCAGCTTGTCGGGGTTCATCCCGAGGCACATGGAGCAGCCGGCGAACCGCCACTCGCCGCCGAACTCCTCGACGATCTTGTCGATGCCTTCCGCTTCCGCCTCGAGTCGCACCCGCGCCGAACCGGGCACGACCATGACGCGCACGTGGTCGGCCTTCTTACGACCCTTGATGATCGCCGCGAAGGTACGCAGGTCATCCAGCCGGCTGTTGGTGCAGGAGCCCATGAAGACGGCATCCACTCGGATGTCTTTGAGCGGGGTGCCGGCTTCGAGATCCATGTACTCGAGTGCGCGCTCGGCGGCGGCGCGTTCGTTCGGGTCGCTGAACGATGCTGGGTCGGGGATGCTCTCGTTGAGAGAGACGCCCTGACCCGGGTTGGTGCCCCAGGTCACGAACGGTTCGAGTTCATTCGCGTCGAGGTAGACCTCGGCGTCGAAAGCCGCGTCGTCGTCGGTGGCGAGGGTGTTCCAGTAGGCGACTGCCGCATCCCAGTCGGCACCCTCGGGCGCGTGCGCCCGGCCCTTGAGGTAGTCGTAGGTCGTCTGGTCGGGTGCGACCATTCCGGCCCGGGCGCCCGCCTCGATCGACATGTTGCAGATCGTCATGCGGCCATCCATGCTCAAGTTGCGGATCGCCGAGCCGCGGTACTCGAGCACATAGCCCTGACCGCCGTTGATGCCGATCTTCGCGATGACGGCCAGGATGATGTCCTTCGCCGTCACCCCCGGACGCGGCGTGCCCTCGACCGTGATTGCCATGGTCTTGAACGGCTGCAACGGCAGGGTCTGCGTCGCCAGGACGTGTTCGACCTCGCTGGTTCCGATGCCGAGCGCCATCGCGCCGAACGCGCCGTGCGTGCTCGTGTGGCTGTCGCCGCACACCACCGTGATGCCGGGTTGGGTCAACCCGAGCTGCGGACCGACGACGTGCACGATGCCCTGCTCGATGTCACCGAGCGAATGCAACCGGATGCCGAACTCGGCGCAGTTGGCGCGCAGCGCCTCGATCTGGGTGCGGCTCGTGAGGTCCACGATCGGCTTGTCGATCTCGAGGGTCGGAGTGTTGTGGTCTTCGGTCGCGATCGTGAGATCGGGACGCCGCACTGGCCGACCGGCGAGCCGCAGCCCGTCGAAGGCCTGCGGGCTGGTGACCTCGTGAACGAGGTGCAGATCGATATAGATCAGGTCGGGCTCACCGTTGTCGCCCTTGGCGACGAGATGTTTGTCCCAAACCTTTTCGGCGAGGGTTCTTGGGGAGGGAGTCTGGGGGGCAGAGTTGTCGGTCATGCTTCGTCGTGATCCTTGTTCGATGGGATCGGCCCGCGAGTCCAGAGCTGCTCGCGAATCTGCCGCGAC
Organism: Pseudolysinimonas sp.; assembly: GCA_039933575.1. GTDB lineage: Bacteria > Actinomycetota > Actinomycetes > Actinomycetales > Microbacteriaceae > Pseudolysinimonas_A. Next base: position 2,764 of record JBDTNW010000004.1, read on the forward strand.
GAGGGAGGCCGGGGCTAGGCCTCGTCGCGGCGACGAAGAAGGAGCCGCTCAAGCATCCTCAGAGAATAGCACCGTGCGCGCGGGACGGTGCCTGACTCTCAGCGGGCTTCACCGACGCACGTGTACAACCCGGCCTCCACGACGATCGATATTCCGGGCACCTCCGGCGAGTGCACGTCGTAGTAGTCGCCTACCTCCAGCCAGGTGACCTCGATCGGATGACCTTCCAACGCAAGAACGACAGAGTAGACAGGCGCGGGGTCCACCGACGCTGGCGGAGTCGTTTCGTCGGGGGCGAAGGCCCAGCCGCTCGGGTCGCAGATGAGCGGATAGACGGCCTCGGTGTCACCGGCTGCGACCGGTGTGCCGTTCAATCGACCAGCGAGGCGATGGATGAGCCATGCCGCGTCGACAGCGCTGTAGGGGTTTGGCGCCCCGTGGATCACGACGAACGGACAGGCGTAGGTGGACTCCAACTCGGGCCATGGAAAGCTGACCTCGACTAGCTGTCCGACCCACACAATCCCGCGCTCACCTGTGAGGCCGCTAGTCGACAGCGCGTCGAGCACGGCCCCTCGGGCGGCGTCGGAGGCGTAGCGATCGAGGATGGTGTCGGGGGCGAAAGTCCAGCACTTGCTCACGAGCGCAGCGGTGTCGCCAGCCGCGACGTGGTCGGCGAATCTCTGCACGGGGTTGAGGTTGTAGCCGGGTGAGTCGGATCTCACGACGACAGGCGCGATCGGGAGCTTCGGGAGGTCGGCCACCAAGGCTGGCTGAACTTGCACAGGTGTCGGGGAGGCGGTCGGAGTCGAGGTTTCCGGCTGCGAGACGGGCGCATTCGCCGGAGTGAGAGACGACATCACCAAGGCTGTGACCACCACAGCCGCCAGCGCCGCACCGGCCGCGGCCAGAACGACAACCAGGACTCTGCGCTTTCCCGGCGCCGAAGTGGGAGGCACTACCGGAACCCCCACCGTTTGAATCGACTCGCCACGGGTGCGATCAGCGACGGCAGAACGGGCGAACTCGTCGCCGTACTGGCCGATCCACGTGATCAGATCGGGATATGCCGCCGGGTTGCGGGCGACAATTGCGCGAAGTTCAGGATGCGAGTGCGCGAGAAGAGCGAGCTCTTCTCCGGTCGTGCGGGGGTCAGCGGCACGCGCCGCGGCATCCTCGGACTCACTCATCACCGTGTTCACCTTCAGGTTTGCGCCGGCCAGGCTCGGCGGTGTCGCTCGAGAGGGGTGCATCCGCGCTGACAGTCACTAGCGCGCCAGGAGATCCGACATGGTCAGCCTTCTTGGTCGATCGTCACCACGAAGCCACCGAGTTCGACCTCGGCACCCTTTGTGACCGCGACCCGCACGTCGCCGGTGACGGTCGTCTCCTCGCCGTTCGGCGCGATCACGACTACCCCGTTTGTCGACTCGAGATCGCGCACCCAGAGGCCCTGTGCGTCAACCTCGAACACGGCGTGTGACTTTGAGATTTGGCCGTCAGGATCGGCGAGTTTCAGCGTCGCCGTCGATCCCTTGAACGCGGTCTTTGCCGGCTGACGACCGACGACAACGGTCCCCGTAATGCGCTCCCGAGTGCCCGAAGGCGTCACGAGCACCCACGTCGACTGCGGCACGCGCGGCGGCGCGAGGACCGTGCGATCCTCGTCGTCATCCGGTGCGACCGCCACTTCGGGACCCGGAGGCATTCCCGAACTCTCGACCTGAGAAGGGGTCCACTGCGGCGCAGCGGGCAAGCCTGTTGGAACCATTCCCGGCGGGACGGTGATTTCACCCGGCTTGGGTGCCGCCGGGGCTGGAGGAAGGGACACCGGCACTGAAGGCGGAACTATCGGGGTGCTGGAAGGTGGCGGCGCAAACGTCGACGGGCCCGCAAGGGCCGGAGGTGCTGGCGACGGAGGAGCCGGCGGCGTGGGCGGTAGCGGCGCTGGAGGGGCAGGCGGCGCAGGCGGATCCGGCGGAGCAGGCGGCGCAGGAGGGGCAGGCGGCGCAGGCGGATCCGGCGGAGCAGGCGGCGCAGGCGGAGCCGGAGGGGCAGGCGGAGCCGGAGGGACAGGCGGAGCCGGAGGGACAGGCGGAGCCGGAGGGGCAGGAGGCGGAGGCGGCGCAGGAGGGGCAGGCGGCGCAGGAGGGGCAGGCGGCGCAGGCGGCGCAGGCGGCGCAGGAGGAGCCGGAGGAGCCGGAGGAGCCGGAGGAGCCGGACTCGACATCGGAGGCGCGGCGGGCGCAACGCTTCCACCGGCAGGTGCGCCGCAGTTGCCGCAGAACGTAGCACCCGCCCGTAGGGGCTGGCCGCAACTCCCGCAGTTCATGCACGAACTCTAGGTCACCCAGCATCCCGTAGGAGACGTCGCGGACGGGTAGTTCTCCCCATTGCGGGTTGGGCGAAGTCCTCCCCGTCGCGGCCGACTTCGTCGATTCGGTCACGAGGGGATAGCGGTCGACCCGTTAGCTCTTCCCCGCCGAGGCGATCCAGTCACGGAGCGCCGGGTAGCACGACGGATTCTCCGCGACAACCGAACGCAGTCCGGGATATCGGTGGGCAATGTCAGCCAGATCGACGTGCGTCATCGCGGGGTCGGCTGCGCGCCTCCTCGCATCCGCCGTCTTGTCGTCTTCAACGACCGTGATCGAGATGGGGACAGAATCGGGAGTCACCTCCGCCGCAGGGGCCCCGTCGTGCTCCTGGGTTCTTTCCGCCGCCCGGCGATCCGCAATCCAAGTGCGCAAGTCCTGGTAGCTGTTCGGGTGGCTTGCGACGGCATCCCAGAGATCGGATCGCTCTGCGGCGACTTTCGCCAGCTCACCGGCGGTCAATGCTGGGTCGAGAGCGGTCATTGTTTCGGCGGGGATCGGCGGGGGCGTGCGTTCGAATCCGGGCCGAGGCGGTGCGTCCCACCATGCACGGGAGGCGGGCGCGGCGCCTTTTCGATAGCCCTGGAGCGTGTAACCGCTCGCCGCCGCTTTGGCCCGACCAGCCCTGGTCCAGGCCGCTTGAACGATTCCGGCGATTGCGAGGACTCCGAGGCCGATGAAAGTCACGGTGGTGGCGACCGGATCGGTGGTGTTGTTGTAGTACGGATCCGACCAGTAGACGATCGCCCCGATGACAAGGAGGAGACCTCCGATCACGCCGATGACGACGGCAGCCGGGGACGTGTTCGATCGGACAGGTGGCATAGCGTCGGCCTTTCTCGTCGCGTCACAGGTAGAACGGCGTGGGATGCGCGATTGCCGCGACGATGCTCAAGACGAGCAGTCCGTAACCGATTACCAACCCCGCGACGGCCATTCCACGGCCTCGTCGACCGAATCGAGGACCGGTCTGGTATACACCGATGTGCCCGGTGATGATGGCCACAATGATCCCGACCCACCCGAGTAGCCCGAAGACGGTGATCATCCAAAGCCACTGGTACACCGCCAGCGAGAACGACAAGATCATCGCGGCACCCACGATGATCCCGATCACCTGGGCACCGATACCGATCAGGCCGAAGGCGAGAGCGGCCCGTGCCGATCCCGGTGCGCGAAGTCCCGGAGCTGAGTGCATCGGCATGCCATATCCCTGCTGTCCGTATGGCTGATTCTGGTATCCCGACTGTGGATATCCGGACTGGACATAACCGGACTGGTACACCTGGGGCGGCTGCGCGTACGCAGGCGGGGGGGGTGGCGGCGCAGCGACCATTGGTGCGGGCGGTGCGGGCGGTGCATTCAGGGCCATTGGTGAGCCGCAGTTCTCGCAGAACGACGTGCCCGTACTAGCTGCTCCGCATTTCGGGCACGTGGCAGGGGTGGGGATGCTCACAATGAGCCACCTTCTGAGTCGGGTTGCGGACGTGACAGCGCGGGCGGGCCATTAGGGATTGGGCTGCCTTTGCCAAGATTGAGGTCGGCGACTTCGCCCCAGCTAACGAACTCGTTCTCGACGGAGTCAACCGGGTCGCGCCTTCTGGCGATCGTCACAATCATCCGCCTACTGGTTATCGGGTTGCGAGAGACGGACACGGATTTGAGCCCCATACCCGCCAGACGACCAACCTCAGCACCGAAGACGCCCGCCGCGGGAATCGCCAAGTCTGGGCAATCTGGCCGTCGATGAGAACCTCGCCGGGTGACGATTTCGGCATTGACGTTGCTAGTTGCTCTTGCTCGCCTTCGCCAGGAAACGTCATCGCAAGGTCACGGATTGAACTATCGCTCGCAGAGTGGCAATCGTGCGCTCTGCGGCGTCTGCAGACGCGGTTACCACGACCGAAACCATGTGTGACTCGGCATCGGTGACCGCGACGATCTGCATCAGGGTGCCAGCCTCGGGATCACTAAACGCGTACTCCCAGCACCGCCACTGTTGCCCATTGATCTCACTATCGATTGGATCCGACCTGGACACATCGGTGAGTTCATCGATTGAAGCCGACTGCCGACGAAAGACCTCCGCGATGCCGTCCACAACTCGGTCCGAGGTGACCACGACGTTGGGGGCGAAGTCGTCACCATCCGAGGCCAGGCGAGCTGCGATCAGCGTTCGAGGGAGGACCAGCGACTCCCAGCCCGCAGGAACCAAAATACCGACTTCCGGCGGCGGCGAAAACTCATCGCTCGGGTATCGGAGCTCGCGACGCGATCCGGCGACCGGGTTTGTCATAGGTTGATCCCAAAGAGGTCGTGAGCAAGTTGCTTAGGGCTGAATTGAATCGACGGCTTCACCTGGGCCCCGATGCCTAGGCTCACCCCTAGCTGTCCGCCAATGGAGATGTTGTCCCAGCCGACCTCGAGATGCGCGTTCGCCTTGACACCAATTCCCGCCATCACGCCCGCGCCGATTCCCACGCTGCCATAGTCGCCGCTGAGGCGCGCGGACACGTCCAGCTCACTGCCCGCGAAGGCTTGAGCGCCAACTTTCAGCGACCCTCCGTCAGGACCGAGCGACGCCTTTCCGTCCAGGTCACCCTCGGCGCCGGCGAACGAGTCGCCAGAATCCGAGAAGGTCATTCCGCCGCCTAGAAGATGCTCGTTGGTCTCCGTAGCCCTAATCCCGGCTTCTCCGTGCAGACTTCCGTCGGCGGCAAGTTTTCCGTGGTCGAGACCTGCCTTGCCATGAGACGTGCCATGTATTCCCGATAAGGCGTCGTCGGTGGTCGTGGTCTTCGAATCAGGGTGGGTGACTACCCGAACATGGGTACCGGTCGAAGTGGTCTCGGTAGTCGCGCCGTCCCCATTCTGGTTGCTGGTCGAGGGCGCGACCCTTGGGCTGGGGGCCTTGCTCGTCTCGCGTTGCTGCGCGGCATCCTTGCGAAGCTGGAGCGCGATCCCGGACATAGTAGACGAGACGCGAAGCAGCGCCGGCCGTGCTTGGCGAGCCCACTCTGAGCGCACACGATCGATGTCCGCGCCGGTCCATTCGGCTGCCAATAGGGCCTGGCTAGCCTGCGCAACAGTTTGAGCAATCGTGGTCGCGCGCCGCTCGAAAGCGAGCGCGAGGGCGTCGAGCTGTTCGACATCGGCCCCCACAAATCCGTTCATCGCATGCCCCGAACGTACGGTGCTGCGCTTTCACGCCACGGCGCACTCGAGCTGCCGTCAGGCGAGGACGCTTGCAGGTAGCCCGTGCCGCAGTGCTTTTCCCAGGCCGCGTCGTATTGCACCCATACCAAATCAGATCGCATTTCCGGCCCCACACTTGACTTGCACTACGCCGCTGAGAAGGATATTTCGCGCTTCATATTGCCGCATTGCCAAACGCCGTTGCCGACGGGCGTCCAGACGCGATCGGTCTTGATCGCGGAGCTGTTCGCGTAGTTCGTCTCGCTAACGCGGAGGGTGCCGTCCGGCCGGAGTTCTTCAACGACCATTACGTGCCCGTAGCTTCCCTCCGAATATGATGCGAGCGCACCGAGGGTCGGGGCGGTCTGTGGCGTTCCGTGAAGCGCCGCAGCCATCTGCCCGCCGTCGCCCCAGGGCGCTTGGCGCCCGGGGTGGAGCTGCTCCCATCGCCACGCGGCCCATGCGGTGCAGTTGTCGACCGCCTTGCCGTTTTGGTCGGCGTAGTAAGCGAGAGTCCCATCCTTGTTGTAAATGGGACGGAGGTTCTCACTCTCGAACTTGCGATATTCGGCCTCATTCCACCCCGGCAGAGTGCCGGGCGTTGAACTGCCGGGCACCTGAGGTGCGCTGGGATCGTGGGGTGGCAAGGTCAGATCCGGATGCTGAGGTTGCACTGGCGAATGCGGTTCGGGAGTCGAAGGCGACTCGTTGTGTCCGGGGATCAACGGAAGGACGAACTTTCCGAACCAATTTTCCAGGATGAGGCGGATTCCATCGCCCCATGAACCGGGCGAAGTACCGGTCGAACCGCCGCTGACGCGTTCCTGCTCCGCGGCTTGACGCTCGAGGTCGACGCTCATGTCGTGAAGCAAGTCGGCGAGGCGGGTGATTGTCGGCAGTGAGCTGCGACGCCAGTTGTTGCGAACGGCATCGATGTCGTTGCCGGTCCACTCAGCCATCATGAGGGCGAGATTCGAGCTGTTCGCGATGTCGCGCAATTTGGCCGACTGCGACCGCATGCGACCGCCGAGCGCCCGCACTTCAGCGACGTCGGCTCCAGAGAAAGTGGTCATCCCGATCAGCCCCTCGAAACTTGCTCTTGGTTGGATGCTCCGCGCGTCGCGAGTTGCGACGCTTCATGGAGAAGGGCGGCGGCCCGGCGGAGCTCCGGTACGCGGGTCGCCTCCCACTGCTCAAGGAAGCGGCGGCTGTCGGCGCCGTACCACTCGGTCGACTTGATGAGAGCCGTCAGCTCTCGCGTGGCAACGTCGACCTCTTTCGACTGCGTGTCGAGTTGTCGCGCGAGGTGCCGAATGGCCAAAATGTCGAGTCCGAAGAATCCCATGTCACTTCCCTTGAGTTCGAATGGCTTGAGGCCCGGTGACGGGTGGACGACGCCGAAGCCTCGCCCACCCGAGTCGGGATCAGCTGGAGACTTGCTCCTGGGCGGCGGCGTTGGCGCGGGCAGCACCCGCAACATCGCGAAGTGCGGCGCCGACCTTGCGGAGGGCGGTGGAGTGCGAGCCCTGCCAGTCGTTGCGGAACGCGGTCGCATCGGGACCCGTCCACTGCGTGTTGTTCAGAACGCCAGTCAGCTTCGACAGGATCTGGTCGATCGAGTCGGCCTCACGGTCGAGATTGGTCGCGAGATCGCGCACCTGCTGGACATCGAGTCCCCAGACGTTAGCCATTGCTTGTCCTTTCCCTTTCGGGTTTTCCCTGACTTGGGTGCCCACCGGTTTTCCCGGTGTGGTTTAGAAGCTATTGATCGAACCGCCGGAGCGACATGGGGACCAGTCCCCATCCCCATCCACGACGTTCTCTGCCACGCATTCTGAGCGTTTCAGCCAGGGGGGTCATCTGAGGTGCAATCGGGCGACAGGTCGGTCGACCGATAAGGGTGACGGCGATGACTGCCACTCGGTCACCTCAGTAGAGTTGGTGGGCAACGCCGTCAAAGCGCGCTTGACTCGCAATCGCGCGCTGCCCTTCGGCGCTCTGACTGGCTTCGGCCTCCCATTCCGATGCACCCTGCCGATACGTGCTCTGGTCTCCGTGAGTGCCGATGAAGAGGTCATTGTCGACATCGGAAGCACGCGAGGTGTAGTTGATGTCTAATCCCCGGTTGAGTCGCGCAACCTCATGCGTGACCGCACCCGCGTCGTCTCCCAGAATCGATCGCCATGCTGTGACTACGTGGTCAACGAATTCCTCTGCGCTGTCCCGGATTTCATTCGGCTTGCCGGAGTATGGAATCCAACGTTCTCCCTCGTCATGAATCCGGACGTAGTTGGTCCCCCCAGGCGTGTCGTCGTCGTTTCGATACGGAGAACCAAATGTGACGACGTCAGTCACCTTGTATGCCCCGGACTCAGCAAGCTCCTGCGCATGGATGCCGCCCTGACTGTAGCCGTAGATCATGACCTCGGAACCATCAGGAACATTGGCCCTCATCGCGTTCAATATTTGTGCATAAGTAACGGTCATCGTGCCGAATAACCCGACATTGTCGTAGAGCGATCGGTTCCCAAACAGCCGACTGGGTTCAGTCCCGTCGACATAGAGCACGTACCGGGCCGTGCCATCAGGCCCAACCACCTCATCGATTCGGATCCCATCATCGCCCGTCCCGTTCCGGACGGTATCCCAACGGTCTGCCATCGTCGTGTGCCCTGAAATGGCCGCTCCCGCGCCACCCGCGCTGCGTCCCATGCCGCGTGAGTCATCGCGACTTGCTTCTCGCTGCTGGTCCGCCTGGCGCGCCAGATCAGTTGCGGCAGAGTTCAGGAACTCAACGAGGCGCAGCAACGCAGGGTGCGAATTCGACCGCCACTCACCGCGAACCCGGTCGATGTCGGCGCCCGCCCATTCCGCAACTGTCAATGCCGTCGTCGAGGTGGAGGCGATTTCGGCGATCTTTTTCGCATGAAGCTCGAAGCGAGTTCGCAGCGCAACGAGCTGAGCGATATCCGCCCCGACAAAGCCGCTCATCGAGTCACCCTCACGCGACGGCCGCTTGTTGTGTCGAACCCTCGTGCGCGCTCCGAACTGAATCGCGCCGCGGATTGCCGAACACCACGCACCCGCGGTACGCAGATCGCCTGCGCGGCGTTCTTGAAACGCGGCCTTGCGCTTCCGCGTGGCGAGCCGGATTGACCGGTCGACCCTCGCCGAATTCGGTCCAACTCAGGTAAGCCGGTGTCCACTCGTGCGACCTGGGGACCGGGCCCCGACCGCCATCCGAAGTTCACTCGGCCCTCGCAACCTGGAGCCGGCGAGCGCGGCCGCCGCCCACCAGGTAGCCGCGACCCGGCGGGAGCGAACCTCGACGGATGCGCCCCAGACTCGTGTTCAGAAGTACGTCCCCGTCGCCCTCATCGGGCTGCACGAGCAGTCCACGACGGCCTGCACGAATCGGCTGCCCTAGCGAATATGCCTGGGCCCAGGTCGAAGTCTCGGCCTCCGCAACGACAAACTGTTCCGCCTTGAGTAGGGCCTTGACGATCCGCTCGAGTTCGTACTCCACGCTCGTCCCGGTGAAATCTGCGAGGTTCTCGAGGAACACCGCGACCGACCCCGGTGCGAGCGCAGGACCATCCACGAGTTTCGCGAGTGCTGCGACGGCCCGGTCGAGCGTCTCGGGAGAGTCAGCGGTGACAGTCCACGCTCCCGTGCGGCCAATCGCCGACCGACGCGTGCTCAGCAGGTATCGCTTGGTATCGGGTCGCGTGCGTGCGAGAGCGGCACCGATGGTCGCGAGCGCCGTACTCCGTCCACTTCCTGGAGGACCCGCGACGACGAAAGCACCCGTCGGGTCGATTCCCACCGGCTGGAGGGTGTCATCCGAGATGCCGATGAGCACCTCATCCTTCTTGGGCTTCAAGCTCTCGATCGGGATGTCTTCGGCGAGACGCTCGATCGGGGGCGCTGCCACGACCCCGGCCTTCGTCGCCGCTTCGGCGAGCGCATCCAGTTCTCTCGCCTGCACGGCGACGTTCGGATCGCGGCCGAGCACCGCAACCTGGGTCTCGAGGTCATCGAGAATCCCGCGACCCGGAGGCGACATCGGCGACAGCACGTCGGCCGGCACGCCCAGCATCGAGTAGTCGTCGACATTGGCCAACCTCAAGACGAGCCGCCGCTGGATCGAGGACGACAGCGACGTCGGGATCGACCCGGCACGGTCACCGGTGACGACGACATGCACACCGACTCCGCGTCCGTCGGTCGCGATCTGCGAGAAGACCGCGAACCAGGGTGAGCTGATGTTCGACTCGTAGGCCTCCCGGAAGGCGCCCATTCCGTCGAGCAAGAGCAGGATGCGTGGTTCCTCAGGCTTGCTCGCCAACCGGCGGTACTCAACGATGGTCGACGCCCGCGCCTCGGCGTAGCGAACCGCCCGGTCATCGATCAGGTCGCGCAACCACCTCAGGAGGCGCGCCACCCGCTCGTCATCTTCACCCGAAACGATCGAGCCGACGTGCGGCAGGCGTTCGAGCATCTGGATACCGCCAGCCGCAAAGTCGAGCCCGTAGACCTGAACTGGGCCGCCACGCATCGTCACGGCGGAGGCGATCGCGATGGTGCGAAGCGCAGTGCTCTTGCCCGAGCCGCCGGTGCCGATGATGGCCATGTTGCCGTCGCGGTCGGGGAGGTAGCTCACGATGGGCTGCGACTGGGATGCTGCATCGTCCACCACCCCGAGCACGATTTCGGCGTCCGTGCGCTTGTTAGGCAGTTTGGAGAAGTCGTAAGCGCCGGCAAGTTCGGGCAACCAAGGTTTGCGAGGGGCGCCGATCCCTGCGGCCTTTGCGGCACCGCGCACGACCGTGACGACGCGCTTGATGTCAGTCGGGCCTTGAGCAGCACGCGCACGTCGCTCGTCGGCTTCGGGATCGGCCGGCGCGACCCACGGAAGTGGGGGGCCGAACCGCAGTTCCTCAATGGCAACCGGGTTCGGCTCGGGGACATCGCTAGTCCACCCGCTCGCATACCCGGACTGGAAGACGCGAATGCGACCCGGCCCCGTCTTCACTGCGGCGCGACCCGGAATGGCGGGGTCGAAACCGGCTGCCAGCGGAGTGCCGAGCACATCCGTCGAGTCGGCTTCGTCAGCCATCCGGAGCGCGACGCGAAGGTTGGTGTTCGCGCGAAGGTTGTCGCGGATGACGCCCGCTGGGCGCTGGGTGGCGAGGATGAGGTGGAGGCCGAGCGAGCGGCCGCGTTGGGCCACATCGACGACACCGTCGACGAACTCAGGGACTTCTGTCGCCAAGGCTGCGAACTCGTCGACCACGATGACCAGGCTGGGCGGCACCTCAGGGTCGCCGGTTCGTTCGAACTCGACGATGTCCTTGACCTTTTTGCGGTTGAAGAGGTGCTCGCGGTACCTCAGCTCCGCACGCAACGACGTCAACGCGCGACGCACGAGATGAGGGCTCAGGTCGGTCACGAGACCCACAGTGTGCGGCAGCTCAACGCACTCTGCAAAGGCCGCGCCGCCCTTGTAGTCGACGAACAGGAACGTGACGCGCTGCGGGGAGTGGGTGGCCGCGAGCCCGAGTACCCAAGCTTGCAAGAACTCACTCTTGCCCGATCCCGTCGTACCGCCGACGAGCGCGTGCGGGCCATCGGCGCGAAGGTCGAGTGCCAAAGGCTCGTTCGCCGCCTGACCAAAAACCGCCCTCAGATTTGGCTTGAATCGAGGATTCGGCGGCGTCGCGAAGTCCCCAGTAAGGATCGAATGTGTCTCACGCCACCGTGCGACGACAGCATCCGCGTCGTTGCCGACATCCGACCCGACAAGCTGCAGGAACGACACGGATCGTGGGAGGTCGCTCGCGTCGTCCACTCGCGCACTCGCGTCGAGAACCGGCGCGAGACTGCGCGCGAAGTCCGCGGCCTGACCCTCGGCGATCGACTCGCAGTCGACGGGCTGCACCCCGTAGCCGGTGTGGACGTATCCGGCGACACTCTCCCCCGCGTGAGCCGGGATGTCGATGAACGTTCGGCACGCGGCCGGGATTCGAGCCACTGAGGGCGCGATCCAGAGAAGATGCACGCCGGCAACGGGACCGCTCTCAGCGATCGCCACCATCCGGGCTCGCTCGACGGGTGCGTCGTCTTCGACGACCACGACTACGACCGGCAGAGCTCGCCCGGCATTCTCGCGCAGCGCTTCGGTTCGCACCGCGATGAGTTCCTCGAGCTCCGACAGGGTCGCACTCGCCGCCGGGCCTCCGGTCGACAGCGCGTTGGCGGACAGCGGGCTGAACGCCGACCCGGTATGTGGCAGCCACTTGAGCCAGTCCCATTCGCGCGAACTCGCCGTCGACGCGAGGCCGACGAGTACGAGTTCGGCCGGCGAGTGAAGCGCCGCGAGTTGCACGACGAGTCCTCGGGCGACGGCTCTCGCTGCGGGCAGCGGCCCGCCGACGCCCAGGGAACCCGCGACGGCAAGATTCTCGACAGCCGGTACAGGGGCGACGATCGCCAACCGACCCTGAAGCTCCGTTACCTGGCTCCACATCTCGGGGGTACCCCGCCGCTGACCAGGCATCTCGATCTCGTGCCGGCTCGGCATCCCGCCCATGCCCAGCCGCACAGCGAGGAACGCTCCGTGCTCCGGTCGGCGCGTCCAGAGCAGATTGGAACGAGCCGCGGCGGCCACAATCAATTCGCCGGCCGATGCGGCCTCTGCAAGTCGTCCTGCGCGCTCGGCGCTATGCAGTTCGTCGATTTCCGTACCGACCGCCGTCACCGACTGCTGGAAATCAGCACTGGCTTGGCGCCACTGTTTGCGCGTCTGAATCCGGTTGTCAATGAACGTCGCGATCATCAGCAATGGCGAGAGGGCGATAAACACCAGGGATGCCGGATTGTTCGGGTTGACGGCCAGAAATACTGCGCCGACGACGAGCGGGGCGATCAGCGCAATGATCGGCAGGCGTGGCGGTCGCTGCTTCTCAGGCGGCTCAGGCGCCTTGATCTTGGTGCCCGGGTAGATCGGGTCGAGGCGCGGCGAACGGTTGAAGTTGACGACCCCGCCCGACTCGGACGCCGCCTGTCGGGCGCGGGCGCTGATCGAAAGCACGGTGTCGCCAATGGCAACCACGTCACCGTCGACCAGCGTGACTCGGTCGACCTGTTGGTCGTTGACAAGCGTTCCATTCGACGAGCCCGCGTCGATGACCTCGATCGAGTCGGTGACGTTGATTCTCAAATGCGTTTTAGAGACCAACGGATCCGAGAGCGACACGCGATTCGACGCGTCACGGCCCACCGATGATGCCCCGATCGGGAGGTCGAAGGTTTTCCCTCGATCCGGCCCCTGGATGACCGAGATAACTGCGCCCACTTCACCAACCGCGCGGGATGCTGACGCAGTCCCGGGCGCGATGGACACGACCAACCCGCTCGCGAGTGATGCATCGTCGACCGTCGACTCCGGCGCGAGCAAACGCGCGGCGCCGGGGTCGCGCGCGGGGTGCACCCGCAACCCGAGGTCTGACGACGGTTGGGTCGAAGGGTTCCGCGACGGATCTGCGCCCTGCAGCTGCAGCGCGACATCGCCGACGGTTGTGGACGGTTCGACGACGACAGAGAGGTCGACCGCATCCCCACCCGGACGAAGGAGAGTCAGTTTCAGCTTCATCCGGTGGTCACGGCAGCCTTCCGCGGCTTGGGGATCGGAGCGCGTCGCGCCGCAGCGGCGAGCTTCCCGGCTGCAATCGCGACGATATCGCGAGGCAGGCGGATGCGGAACTTACTCAATTGGCGACGGAACCAACTGACCGAACGGCGGGCAGCCTTCGCGGCAGATTCGGATTCGCTCCAGAGACGATCGATCTCGTCCGAAGGCACGTCGCCACCTGAGAAGACGGAGGCATCGGCGTTGACCGCGAGGTCGCGCAGCCCTGGCAGCACCGGCAGTGGGTCGGCCTCGGATGTCACACCGGGGCGCCAAGTGCTCGCCTCGCGCGCACGCACGACGGTTGCCTCAAGGAGAGAGCCGAAGCGCGCGCCGGCCGGCTGGGCATTGGCGTCCCCAGTTGCCTTCAGCCGCTTTGCCTCTGCAGCCTGCTCCGAACGAGCGAGCTTGCCTGCGGCACGAACTGCGACATCCGTCTGTTCACGCCGTCGCGCCTCGACCTCGTCGCGGAACTGCTGCTCGAAGAGCAGCGCTTGCTGCACACGGGTCACCTTGCGGGGAGCCTGATAGCCGAGTTCGGAGTAGATGTCGACGAGCTCGTCCCAGGCGCCGGCGGCCCGACGATCCGAGGTCGCAGCCGCGCGGCGGCGATCCCGGCGGCGACGCTTAAGGGTGCCGAGTATCAACACAGGGATGAAGTACAGCCCGAGTGGAACGAGTACGGCGGTTGCTACTGTGCCGACCCATGCGGGGATCGTGAACGGGGTGTCCTTCTTCTTGTCGTCAATCTCCACGGGGGACACGAGATCGTCCTGCCCCGTGGTGTTGAGCGGCGGCTGACGAACCTGAGGCTGCGGGTCAGTCGTCGGCTTCGACACTTGATCCTGCGGTACTTTCGTGTCAGACGCTGTTGGGTGAAATGGCACCCAACCGACCTTGTCGAAAGCCACCTCGACCCAGGCCGAGACATCAGCGCCGTGCACGTCTACGGGTCCCGAGACTCCCTCGGGGACAGTGAATCCGATGACCACGCGCGCGGGAATGTGGAGCGAACGCGCCATGAGGGCAAACGCGGACGCGTACTGTTCACCGTCGCCGACCATGTACTTCGCACCGAGCAAGTCGATCATCCGATCCGCCCCATGACCCGCGAGTGATTTCGAGTCTCCCGCAGCCGAGCCATGGCTCAAGAAGCCATCCACGCTCAGGCGCGTTTCGATCTCGGCCAGCTTCTTGTAGTCCGTGTCAAATTGGTCCGACCACGCGTGAGCCTGAGAGCTCACCAAGTCGGGCACATCCACCGGGATCGGGAGGTCAAGCTGCGCCACCGCACGATCGGCCAGCGCAGCCTTGTCGATCACGGGCTCGGTCGCGACAAGCGTGTAGCTGTCATCCCGCTTGAGTGTCTCGGTATCGACGATGACACCCGTCACGTCGTTGTAGCGAAGCGCCGTCGCGGAAGGTTCACTGGCTGCGTCGAAGGTGACCGACTTGGGATAACCGACAGAGGGCATCCATACGTCCTGATACGCCCCGATTGAAACGGTCATAGTAACGGTATCGCCACTCGCTGCTAAGGGAACAGACGGCAAGCTCTGTCCATCCACCAGCGCGAACGTCCCTGATCCGTCGAATCGCGGGTCGCCACCCGAGACCGTCCAAAGCTTGCCCGTGTAAGTATCCATTGTCGCGATCCGAATGTCCTCACCACCGACAACGCCGCTAACGGTGAAGAGCACGTCGTTCTTGAGGTCCTTTGTGTAGTGGCGGAACGCCGACAGCGGGCTCGGATACTCCAGCGGATCAAAGGGGGGCTGGACCTCGTCGCGCAAGACGAAGCGCTGATCGGCGGGAGGAGCCGCCAACGTTCCGATCGTTGCGCCGCCGATGATTGCGATGGTCACGACGACGGCAACTCCGGCGAGACGACGACGCATGGTGGCGGTCCGCGCCGCTTTCGAAGCGTTCGCATTCTCAGGCACCCGCCACGTGAGCCAGACAAGCGCGAGGACCGCGAACGCGATCCCCCGAATCGCCGGGAGGTATGGCTGCGCAGTTCCCGTGAGCACACTCAAGACGTAGATAGAGGTCGGTGCCAACAGCCCGAGCGCCGACGAGATCGCACCACGGCGCCGGGTTGCGTACCACCGCCCTCCGATCGTGGCAGAGATCAGACCGACCGCCCACCCGCACAAGTAGGGAAGCACTCCGATGTAGTCCGGTGCGCCAACCGGCGTCGTCAAAGTGACCACATCGGCCCATCCGTAGACGGCGCCGATCAGCAAGCCCGACAAAGTGTCGGCAGAGGGTAGAACCACTGCGGTAGCCACCGCCGGCATCGCGAGTGCACTCCCGAAGATCAGGTATGCGAGCACGGCTACCGCGGCGCTTGTCAGAATACCGAGGCGGAAAGTCGCGGCGAGTACTGCCGCGGCCGTCCCCACAATGAGCCCGCCTGCGCCAGCAACGAGATAGCTCGTGCTCGTGAACGTCGGCGCGAATCCCAGGATCGCGAGCAGGGTAAGAGCCGTAAGGACTGCGATATCCATCCACGCCCGGGCGGGAAGGCGCACGGCCCCCCGCACCGCGGTGCCCAACCCGGCTGGCAAGGCGGTGGCGGTCATCCCAGTCCCGTCCGACGCAAGACCTTCGGGAGGTCAGCCAATGCACCGATGGTTGCAACAAGCAATCCACCGACTGGTTTGAGGCTCGGCGATTCACCTGCAGCGATCCTGAATGCGACCATCGCAGTGTCCCCTGGGAACAGGAGCTCGATTGTGCGGTAGTCAGCCGTCGTCATGCCCGAACCTGCCACGATCATGAGCACGCTCGGGGTTGGAAGGCGCCGGGTGACGTCGCGGACGAAAGCTCGCGCGCTCGGATGCCGCCGCCCGATCAGATCGAGGCGGCAGGAGTCGTCGAGCAACGCGATTGGCGAGTGGGTGTGGAGCCTGCGAGTCTCGGTGACGACATTGATCGCCGTTCCGTCCCTAATCACCTGGACGCCGATCGACGCGGCGACCGAGACGGCGACTTCGAATTCTTCGGCAGATCTGTAGTAGTCGACGAACTCGCTCTGCACGATCGTGAGCTGCGAGCGGCGAGTCTCCTCGAACTGCCGCACCATCAGTTGCCCAGTTCGAGCCGAAGTTCGCCAGTGCACGTTGCGGCGATCATCCCCCGGCTGGTAAGCGCGGAGGGCGTGAAACGAGAGGTCATTGTCGGTGATCTTTTTCGTTACCTGACCCTCTAGGTCACGTACGAGTCCCGCGGCGGACGGAGCGAGTGGCGTAGTCAGCGGATGCACGAAGAGGTCAACCGGGTCAGTCCAGCGGACGGCACGGCGCAACATCCCCAGAGAGTCACCGCGCACCGAGATCGCCGGCCCCGCAACGATGACGGCACGGCGCTGGGTCGGCACGGCGAAGAGTTCCTCGTGCTCTTCGCCGGCCTTCAGTGCAGGGATTGAGAACTCGGCAAGTCCAGTTCCGACCGGGAGTTCCATGCGCGAAGGTAAGAGGGAGCGAGCGCCGTTGTTGAGAATCGAGAGGCGCCCAAGCGCCCTCTCGCCCGTGACGACTCGGGGCGGTGAGAGCTCGATGCGGACCTCGTACGTGGATCGCCCGATCAGAAAGAACGCACAAACCAAGAACCCCACGAGGATCGTGATCGCGACGAAGGTCAGTTCCTGCCAGCCGAGTGTGAACCCGGCAATAAATGAGGCAACCGCGAGAAGGAGCGCAAACCAGCCGGCCGGTGCGATGACCGCGAGACGGGGGCCAACAATGCGTCCGACGAGTGGGATCAGCGGCCCAGCGACCGATGACACGCGAATCGCCATCCGCGCGAGCCCATTGACGGTCCGTTCAAGTGCACGGGCGACGCGCGAGAACGCGCCCACACTGCGATCGCGTCGGGTCATCGGGGTCGGGTCCAAATCTCAGGTGGGCAGGGGCTGGTCTACTCAGGCCGCGCGGTAGGCAGGCGGCGCGATCTCGACGAGTACGCGCTCGACAACGTCCTCGGCGCGTACACCTGCGAAGTCGGACTCCGGGTCGACGATGATGCGATGGGCAAGTACCGGCACCGCAAGGTCGCGAACGTCATCGGGCGTCGCGTAGGGCCTTCCCGCTGTGATCGCCCACGTCTTGATCGCTCGCGCCATCGCAAGGGCGCCGCGCATGCTGACTCCGAGGGCGACATCCTTGTCGGTGCGGGTCGCCATAACGATCTGAGTGACGTACTCCATGATCGATGGGTCGACAAAGACTTCCGACGCCAACGCGATCATGGTCTTGATTGCGTCGGGCTTGATGATCGAGGTGATCTTCGAGGCACGCGCGCGGTTAGACGCGTCGAGCAGCAGGTTGACCGAAGTTTGGTAGTCCGGGTAGCCCAGCGACGTCTTGATGAGAAAACGATCGAGCTGCGCTTCGGGGAGCTTGTATGTTCCCGCTTGCTCGACCGGGTTCTGAGTGGCGATCACCATGAACGGCTGGCCCACTGCGTGGCTCACGCCGTCGATCGTCACCATGCCCTCTTCCATCACTTCGAGGAGGGCGGATTGGGTCTTCGGGCTCGCGCGGTTGATCTCATCCGCGAGGACAACTGAGGCGAAAATGGGGCCGCGATGAAACTCGAACTTCCCCTTGCCCTGGTCGTAGATCGTGACACCGGTAACGTCCGAGGGGAGGAGGTCCGGAGTGAATTGGATGCGGGACTGCGTACCTTCGAGCGTGTTGGCGAGTGCCTTCGCGAGGACGGTCTTCCCCGTACCGGGCACGTCTTCCAGCAACACATGCCCGTCGGAGATGAGCGCGGTAAGCACCAGACGGATCTGATGACGCTTGCCGACGATTGCCTGGTCGATGTTGTCGAT
Source organism: Pseudolysinimonas sp. (assembly GCA_039933575.1). Lineage (GTDB taxonomy): Bacteria > Actinomycetota > Actinomycetes > Actinomycetales > Microbacteriaceae > Pseudolysinimonas_A. Next base: position 20,864 of record JBDTNW010000004.1, read on the forward strand.
GAGCTTGCCGAAGGCGTCGGCGAACCAGGTCGCCTGCTCTTGGGTCACAGTCATGGGAGTCCTCTCATCTGAAGTCCACGGGGTTCGACGCAACTCCGGCGACGGTAGCCGCCGTGGACTGGTAGCCGGACCAGCAGTTCAAATCCCCGCTCCACGACCCGTTGCTGTTTGTTGTGATGTTTTGCTGGAAGTAATACGAGCCATTGGTGTTGCAATCAGCTTCCAGGCTCGCATTTGGAGCGAAGTTACTGACGTTGAGGTGAAGGAACGAGCAGTTATGTGACGTGCACCCTGTCTGGTCACCGGCGTATTTGCCTTTCGACAACGCCACGCTTGCCGGGGGTGGAGGCGCAGTCGCGGGGCCGCTGGCCACTTCGTTGCTGCAAAGCCCCCCTGTGTTACAGACCTGAACGGCGAAGGAAGCCGAATTGCCAACGCCGATGTTCGGCTGGGCGCTGAGGGCTGCGCCAACCGAGTTCCAGCCACCGCTCGGGAGCTGGCGCCACTGGTAGTCCGGATTGCCGCCGCCGCTGTCGGCGCTCGCCGCCCAGCTCAGGTTGACCCGCCCGGTCCCCGGTGCCCCGTCGCTCGCACTCACCGTCGCCGGGGCGGCCGGCGTTCCGTACGGCGTTATCGAACGCGACGCCGACCCGGTCGTCCCCACCCGGTTCGTCGCCGAGACATCAACGGTCTGAACCTCCCCGTTGTTGCGGGCGGTGAACGAACACGCCGCGCCTGGGGAACAATCGGTGCGCTGCTCGGAACCCTGCGGCCCGCTGATCTGCACCGTGTAGCCGGTGATCTCGGCGCCATTGCTGCTTGACGGCGGCTGGAAGACGACAGTGACGTTACGAGATCCGGGATTGGAAAGCGTGAAGTCTGTCACCGGTTCCGGGGCACTCGCGACGATGATCGTCAACCGGGCCTGCACCTGTCGCGACGGGTCCTTCGTCGCATCCTGGATCGCGTAGACCACCGTGATTGTTCCTGATTTTGCCGCTCCAGTGGTGACGCTTATCCCGCGGGCATCCCAGGTCCGGTGTGCGCCGAGATCGTCACCCTCAAGCACAAGGA
>JBDTNW010000005.1:0-16836 GCA_039933575.1 Pseudolysinimonas sp.
TGCCCCATCGAGGCGGCCATGCCGATGCCGACGGTGACGATGTCGTTGGGAACGAACTGCATGGTGTCGTAGATCGCCATGCCGGCCGTGATCGAGCCGCCAGGTGAGTTGACGTACAGAAAGATGTCCTTGTTCGCGTCTTCGGCGGCGAGCAGCAGCAGCTTTGCCGCGATCTCGTTCGCATTGTCGTCACGCACCTCTGACCCGAGCCAGATAATGCGGTCCTTCAGCAGGCGATCGAAGACGCTCGGCGTGAATGCCGGTTCGGCCATGTCGGAAACTCCTTCTGCTTGATTCCGAGGTCGAATCTACTTGGCACTCTGGGGGTCACAGTGCCATGTTCGCCCTGGGCAAAGCCCATGGCGAACAAAAGGTGCAGCCGCCGTGGGCAAAGCCCGCGGCGAACAAAAGAACAGAGCCGCCCTGGGCGCGACGAGAACCTCACCGGGGTCCGGCTGGCAAGATCAGCTCATGACCATCGACTACCGCGGCATGACCGCACTCGTGACTGGGGCATCCTCCGGCATTGGCGTGGAGTTCGCCACGCAACTCGCGGCCCGCGGCGCGAACCTGGTGCTCGTGGCCCGCCGCGCCGACCGGCTCGAGACTCTCGCCACCGAGCTGCGTACCGCGCACAGCGTGACGGTGGATGTCATCCCAACCGATCTGGCGAAGCCGCGCGCCGGTCGCTCCCTCCGCGCAGAGATCTCGAAGCGCGGGCTAACCGTCAACACGGTTATCGCGAACGCGGGATTCGGCACGTCTGAACTGTTCCAGGACGAAGACCCGGACCGGATTGCCGACGAGATCGCTCTCAACGTCGCCGCGGTGGTCGACATTGCGCGCGCGTTCTACCCGGCGATGCTCACCGCGGGCACCGGGGCACTCGTCACCGTGGCGAGTACGGCCGCTTTCCAGCCGGTGCCGAAGATGGCGGTTTACGGGGCTACGAAAGCGTTCGTGTTGAGTTTCACCGAGGCGCTCTGGTACGAGTCGCGGCACAGCGGCTTGCGGGTGCTTGCTCTGTGCCCCGGCGCGACCGCCACCGAGTTCTTCGACGTCGCCGGCAATGGCGAACGCTTCGGTTTCAACCGTGACACTGCCGCGAATGTGGTGAAACGTGCGATGAAGGCTCTCGACAAACGCAAGGGCGCCGGCAGCCTGGTGTCGGGTGCCGGCAACGCATTTGGGGCGATAGCGGTCAGGATGATTCCACGACGACTCGCGGCGACCATGGCGGGTCGTCTCACCGGAGCCTGAGCGACCCAGCATTCGCCCGGGTGCTGGGCCGTCAGCCGAGCAGCTTTTCGAGGGTGTTCAGGTTGCGGGTGGTCAGCCACTGCTTGTGCTTTGACGATCCCTGGGCTTTGCCCATCGCGCTGTCGAGGGTCGAGCCTTTCGGAACCGTCCAGTAGAGAACCCCGTGGCCGGCGGCGGCTTGTTCGCTCGCGTCGAGGCGCACCGCGAGTAGTTCGTTCCGCACATCGGGCTTGACGACGAACACGACGTACGCGTGCCGGTCGTCGCTGCGCTCGAACGGATACGCCGCGACGATGCTGGCCACGGCATCCTGAGTGAGCACGTGCACCCACGCCTCGTACCCGAAGTGCCCACGCAGGGCGGTCTCGAGTTTCTCTTTCGCGTCCTCGGCGCTATCGGATGTCGTGAGCAGCACGTTGCCGCTCGCGAGCACCGTCTTCACATCGTCGTACCCGAGCCCACGGATGACCTCGGCGAGTTCCGCCATCTTGATGTTGACCCCGCCCACATTCACTCCGCGGAGGAGTGCGACGTAGCGAGTCATCTCGAGCTCGTAACCGGGCTGCTACTTGTGGTCGTGACCGTCGTGGTCGTGACCGGCGTGGTCGTGACCGTCGTGGTCGTGACCGGCGTGGTCGTCGGCTTCAGCGAACGCGTCGCCCTGACCACCGTCGTCGAGCACGCGCGCGACGAACTCGGTGACATCCACAGCCTTGCCCTTGGTGTCGACGACCTTCGCCTTGCCCAGGATGGTGGCGAGCGCCTTGGATCGGGCGATCTCACCGAGAACTCCGGGCAGTTGGCCGTTCTGGTCGAGCAACTTGACGAACTCGGTCGGGTCCATGCCGTACTGGGCACTGGCCTGAACGACGTAGGCGCTGAGTTCGTTCTGGTTCACCTTGATGTCTTCGGCTTCGGCGATCGAGTCGAGCAGAATCTGCTGACGGAACGTCTTCGTGCTTGATTCGATGACCTCGGCGCGGTGGACGTCGTCTTCGAGCCGGCCCTCGTTCTCGAGGTGGCGGTGCACCTCGTCGTCGATCAGCTGCTGAGGAACCGGGATGTCGAGCTTCTCAAGCAGCACGTCGACGATCTTGTCGCGAGCTTCGATCGACTGGGCGAACTCTTTGCTCTTACCGAGCTGTTCGCGAAGGTCGGAGCGCAGCTCACCGATGGTGTCGAACTGGCTGGCGATCTGGGCGAAGTCGTCGTCGGCCGCGGGGAGTTCGCGCTCCTTGACGGTGAGCAGGGTGACGGCGATCTGCGCCTTCTCACCCTCGTGGTCTCCGCCGAGCAGCGACGACTCGAAGGTCGTCGACTCGCCGGCAGTCAGGGTGTCGAGCGCTTCGTCGATTCCCTCGATCAGTTCACCCGAGCCGAGCTCGTACGAGATGTTGTTCGCCGTGTCGACCTCGGACCCGCCGATGGTGGCGTGAAGGTCGAGTGTGACGAAGTCGCCTCTCTTCGCCGGGCGGTCAACCGTGACGAGGGTGCCGAATCGGCTGCGCAGGTTCTCGAGTTCGTTCTCGACCTCGTCGGGACTGACGGCGACCGGCGCGACTTCGAGCTTGAGCCCGTCGTACTTGGGGAGGTCGAACTCGGGACGAACGTCGACCTCGACCGAGAGAATCAGGTCGCCGGAGAAGTCTTTCTCGCTCGGCAACTGCTTGACGTCGGCGGTCGGACGGCCGAGCGGCTTGAGGCCCTGTTCGGTGGCCGCTTCGCGGTAGTAGCGGTCGATTCCTTCGCTCACCGCGTGGTTGAGCACCTCGGCTCGACCGACGCGCTGATCGATGAGCGGCGGCGGCACTTTGCCTTTGCGGAAGCCGGGGATGTTCACCGACTCGGCGATGTGCTCGTACGCGTGGGCGATGCCGGGCTTCAGCTCATCCTGCGTGACGGTGATGTTCAACTTCACGCGGGTGGGCGACAGGCGCTCGACGGTCGTCGTGACCATGGGAATACGTCTCCTACTGCATCTGGTGCTGCATCTGGTGCTGCGTCTGGGGTTCGGGGGCCGGTCTGGTCGGGGCGACAGGATTTGAACCTGCGGCCTCCCGCTCCCAAAGCGGGCGCTCTACCAAGCTGAGCTACGCCCCGGCGGCAAACGGCCCGGCACAGTCTAACGGAGCGGACTGCCCCGGATGCCGGGTGGGTACTGAGGTCGTGCTGGCAACCACGGCGCTGGGCGGAGCTCTCCCCACTCGCAGGATCAGCGTTTCGCGACGAGTGTTCTCGCGAGCGAACCCTTCGCAAGGAGTCGGATGGGTCGGGCGGCCGGGTCGTCGGGTGGGGGCAGCATCCTCCACTCGCTGCCGGGTTCGCCGTTGTCGCGGGTGATGTGCCAGTTGTTGTTGTGGATGAGGAGGTGGTGGAAGCGGCAGAGCAGGATGCCGTTGTCCACTAGTCAGTAATACATCCTTTCCATCCAGCCGGTGCTCCCGTACGCCAACATGCCGATTGCGGTCGGGCTCGCGAGCACCCATTGCGCTACCATCCGCGCATGTCACCTCTGCACAATCGACGTCGTGCGCTTGCAGCGATAGCCGAACGTGAGAATGCCGGTGAGTCCTTTTGGAGCGACGTCTTCTCCGCCGCGACTCGGAATCGCCTCCATCACGCGATGCGAAAGGCTGCCCAGGGTTGGGCCAAACACTATTCCGAGGCTCGTCGCTTGATCATCGAAGACGAAGGGCTCCGCTACTTGGTGGCGCGCGAGTGGGGAGATCAACTCGACTTCGACGAGTACCTCCTACGTTGCGACGACGAAATGGTTCCGACCGTGATCGAGGCCTTCCATCTTGCGCTGGAGGACGCTGAACTTCAGTTCGAGACGGGCGTCGATGACGACGGGGAGTTCGCCAAGGACGTAAATACGATCCTCCGTGAGGACCGTATTTCGTTCGAGCTGCTCAACGGTGAGATGGTGCCGTTCTCATCTCAGGAGATGCACGTTGCTGTTGTCGAGCCCGTCTTGCGGCTCCTGACCTCACCCGGCTGGGAGTCGGTCGAAGCCGCGTATCAAGCAGCACTTGGGGAGATCGCGCGCGGCGAAGGCGCGAACGCCATAACAGACGCAGGAACGGCGCTCCAGGAAGCGCTGCTTGCTCTCGGAGCGACTGGCAACGCGCTCGGCCCGCTCATCCAATCCGCCCGGAGCAGTGGGATCATCGCGGGCCACGATGCCGCACTCGTTGAGGTTCTTCGACGTGCCGCGGAGTGGGTCTCCGCGGATCGAAGCGTGTCCGGCGATGCACACAACGCCGCCACTGCGTCCGTCGAGGATGCCTGGCTTACCGTCCATGTCGTCGGAGCGCTGATCGTTCGCCTCAGCGCCGCGCAGCGGCGCGCTTGACTTGAACTAGCAACATAGCTCGGGGCCCCATTCGGCTTGGTGGCAAGGGGCGGCGCAGCCGTCCCGCGGCAGTCCGTGACTGCGCGGGACCGAATGTCGGTGGGTCGGGGTACGAATGATGCGAGCCGTCTTATAGGGGAGTCGAAACTCCAGTCGCTCGGCACGAGCAGGTTCAGTTTACTCGAACATACGTTCGAGCGCAAGCGGGCGGTGAAGCCTCAGCCGCACGACTCAGCCGCACGCGCCTGGCGGGCTCGCACACGCGGCTGTCACCACGAGATTCACGTACACCGCAACCGCGACAGCGCCGAGCGGGGGCAGCGCGAAGATCATCCCGACGATCGCCGGCCAGCCCGGCTTCTCCCGGCGAACGACCCCGACGACGCCGACCAGCAGTCCGACGAAGCAGAGCACGGCGACCGGGATGACGCCGACGGATGACGCCACGGCGAACCAGGGTGGCCCCTGAACGAAGGCATCCATGGTCCGCGTGTAGCCGTAGATCGTCGCGGCGGCGACGGCGAGATACCCGAGCACCACGAGGGCGAACGCGATCCAGCTGAAGATGGGACGCCGCCTGATCACACCGCGATGTTAGCGGCCCGTCGCCCACCGCCCCCACGGCGTCCGCGAGAATGGTGGAGTGACCAAGCGTCGTGTGACCCAGCTCGGGATGATCCGGATCTGCCTTGTCATCGTGATCGTCGGACTGGTGATCAGCGGGGTGACCGCGTTTCCGCTCGAGTGGGAGATCGGGATCGCCTCCCAGGTGCTGCACAACTCGCCGGCGGTCGACATCCTGCCCGGTCTCGTGGAGTGGATCGACCGCGTGCGCGATGCCCTGGTCAATACCGGGGGGCGCTACCCGTTCCTCGCCTACGGCACCGACTGGCTCGCGTTCGCGCACCTCGTGATCGCGACGGCGTTTATCGGGCCGCTGCGGGATCCGGTGCGCAACCTCTGGGTGATTCGGTGGGGCATGATCGCGTGCGTGGGCGTCATCCCGCTCGCCCTGATCGCTGGCTCGGTGCGTGGTCTGCCCTGGGGGTGGCTGCTGCTGGACTGCTCGTTCGGCGTCGTCGCGATCGTTCCGCTGCTGATTGCCGAGCGGCTCAGCCGGCGGCTGGAGCTGGCGTCGAAGGAGCAGTCGGGGACGTCGGTTCCGCCAGGTAAATGATCAGCACGATGAGGCCGGCGATGGGCACCAGGATCCAGAAGATGTTCTGCCAGACGTGGCCGACATCCCTCAGCCGCCGAACGGTCACCCCGAGGGTGGGCAGCAGGGTGGCGAGCGACCAGATACCGGTCAGGATGCTACCCACCGTCCCCGTTTGACTCACGGGAACGACCGAGAAGGTTCCGAGGATGCTCGACACGATCGTCGCGAACAGGATCCACCACCAGAACTCGGGACGTTTCGCGACGCCCTCGAAGTCGGCGTATTTGCGAACACAGGTCTGAATCGCGTCGAGGAACGTCACACTCGAAGCCTAGTAAGTGGATGCCGCGGGCTCACGTAGACTCGTGGGCGCAACACGGGGATGTAGCTCAATGGTAGAGCCTCAGTCTTCCAAACTGATTACGCGGGTTCGATTCCCGTCGTCCCCTCCACGAAAACCCGCGTCGGAACGTTGCTTCTCGACACCCATCGAGCGGGATACTTCGGAATCCTCGCGCTACCCCGCGTGGTTTCCCGACTATTCGGCCACGACACGACGTTGCGAGATGCTTACCGCAACGTCGGGCCTGCTCCTGACCGGTGAGCCGCCTAGGGAATCGAGTTCTGGCTACTGTGTGGACTAGCCGACGATCATTCAGGAGCCAGTACCGGTGCCATCCCTTGTCGCGTGGCTCGATGCATCGAGCGAAGACCAGCGTCGCATGCGCGAGATCGTCAACCTATTCAGCGAGCGCGAGAGCCGCGATGAACTCGGCATCGGCCAGGTGCGCGACGCTCTGAGCGACACCCTCTTCCCGGGCACATCCACCCTTTTGACGCGAGCCCGGTACCTGGTGCTGATTCCCTGGTGCTTCGTTGCTGCCGGTCGCGGAGGGGTGTCGGTGGATGCGATCGCGCGTCGAGTTGAAGAAAACGAGCGCTCGCTGATTCCTGCCTTGAAGGCTGACGGCGACGAAGAGGGACTCCTCGGGCGAGTCGCGGGACGGGGTCTCAAGAACCTCCCTTCGAGTCTTTATTGGGTGGCACTCCGCCAGTTCGGCGTCCTTTCATCCCCTTCCTTTTCACCTCAGGATGCGATCGAGCTTGGTACTCCCGTGCTCCACGCAGATGACGAAGGAGACGGCGCCCCGACGGGCGCGTGGTCGCCAACGCTTCCCGCTCTGCCTGACGGCTTTCCTCACGTTACGCAGGGTGGCTTCCAACTATCCGCTTCCGAGGCCGGCTGGCTTCAGGAACGGATTCGCGAAGGAAGCGAGGGAAGCCTCCTCTCTCTTCTGGCCGACACTCGGCCAGACGCCGACAGCATCGCGCCGTGGCTCGACAGCGCAGCCCTTGGCTCCATCGGCGAACCGCGGGTGGCGCTCGACCATGCTGAGCTCTTCTCGTTCGCCATGAACGGCGCAGCCCTTCTCTATAACCTCCTACTGGCCGAACGGTATGAGGAGTTGAACTTCGACACCATCACTGCGCCTGTCGACCGCTACCGCGACCGGCTGAACGACTGGCACGGCGCGCGAGATCGATTGAGTCAACGGCTCGCGACTTGGGACCGACAAGACTTTTGGCGCCTGGTATCCCTGCGCAACCCACATGTAGCCGCCGGCTCCCGACGTTTCGTCGACGACTGGCTTGACTTCACGCGGTCCCCGGTGGACTTGGCGCTTGATCGCCGCAGCAGAGAGTTCATTGCGCACCGCGAGGCCTCTCACAAGCGGTCTCAAGCAAGACTGAAAAACGAGAAGCTCCTTGCCTCGTGGCAAGGCTCGTCGGGTGCCGGGTCGTTGGTCTTCCGCTGGCCACAAATCCAACGGATACTCGGCGATCTGCACGAGGGTCTTGGACGCGCAGATGCTTGAGCCGGATGGCCGCGCCGCGCTGACGGAACAGCTGCGGCCACCATCGGGGTTCAGCCTTCTTCACGCCGTTGGCACCACGTTCACGCTGGATCTCACGAGCGCCCTCTCTGTTCCCTTGTCATTCGCGGGACATCACGTGAGGGAGACCGATGACCCGATTGCGATCCTGGATGCGGTCCGACGCGCGGCCGATCGCGTCGACATCTTTGCGCAGGCGGGCCAAATTGTTGCCCCTCGCACGGCGTCCGACCTGGTCGCGTTTCTAGAGCCGATGATTCACCTCGTCGTTCCGCCTCGCCGGGGGTCACTCTTTCACCCCAAGGTCTGGCTGCTCGAATTCGGGCGTGCAGACGAGCGCGAGTACAGATTCCTGTGTTCAAGTCGCAATCTCACCGGCGATCGAAGTTGGGACGTGATGGTGCGGCTCGACAGCCGCCCCTCGATGGCGCCGTCCACCGTGAGTGTTCCGATTGCAGACCTACTGGATGCGCTCCCGGGGATGGCCGTAGTGCCCCTTTCCGAGGCGCGCGCGACGCGACTCCACGACCTTGCCGGTCGGGTACGCAGGATCGATTGGGAACCTCCCGCTGACATCCGCGAAGTCCACCTTCATGCCCTGGGCATTGGTCGCAGCGCGACGGTGGATTTCGGTGGCAAGCGGCACCTCGTGATCTCCCCCTTCCTCTCAGACGACGGCATCGCGCAGATGGCAACCCGCTCGGTCGAGAACATCCAAGTGATTTCCCGGCCGGAGAGCCTGGAGGGGCTCTCGCCCAACACCTTGAAAGGCATCTCGGGCTTCGTTCTGGATGACGCGGCGCGAGATACGAGCGAAGCGGACGATGACCCCCTCGTTGGTCTCCATGCCAAGGTCGTCGCGCTTGACCGGCTTAGCGGGTCGAGAGTCTTTATCGGGTCAGCGAATGCCACCGGCGCAGCTCTTGCCGGCAATGTTGAGTTCATGGTCGAACTTGTCGGGCCGCAACCTCGAGTCGGCGTAGCGGCGGTCTTCGGCGAAGACTCTGCGCTCCGCAAGCTGGTGATCCCGTACACCGCAACGGGCGGCGCGGTACCGACGGACAATGACCGGGCCGACCATGCGCTGGAGATGGCGCTGCGCGCGATGGCGGGGGTGCGAATGCGAAACACCATCTCATCGAGCGAGGAAACGTACGCGATCGGCGTCGAAGTGCTGGAGGTGCCACGCTTCGACACGGACTTGGTGACAACAGTCCACCTCCTCACGCGTCCCGGCAACTCCGCCCCCTTGCCGCAGGAGATTGGCCGGAGCGCGATCTTCACGGGAATGCCGCTCACCGATGTGACTCCTTTCTTGGTTATCCGCGTCCGCGACGAGCGGGGCGAGGAGCGAAGCACAGTCGCCCGCGCTGAGTTGGTAGGCGACATCCCCCACCGGCGAGATGCCGTGCTGGCCCGACAGATCGACTCACCACAGAAGTTCCTCCAGTTCCTTCTCCTGCTCCTTTCTCTTGGCGGCGAAGATGCCGGTCGCTCTCTCCTCGGAAGCGGTACGGGCATTGGTGACTGGACAGGGGAGGGCGGTGGCGTATTCGAAGCCCTGGTGAAGGCAGTCGGTGCTCGATCGAATGCGCTCGAGGATTTGGCCCGCCTCATCGAGCGGCTCAGGTCAAGCAACTCATCTGTGCTCCCTGCTGGGTTCGATGAGCTGTGGGCATCCGTCTGGGGCGCTCACCTCGTGCTCACGAAGCAGAGGTCGTCATGACTCGGGTCGACGTCGGCGCGATCCTCGCCGAGCTCAAGGGATTTCAGCGTGACGCGGTCGAGCACGCGATGAGCCGACTTTACGAAGCACCTGACGCGGGTCGCCGCTTCCTGATCGCCGACGAAACCGGGCTCGGCAAGAGTGTGGTTGCCCGAGGCATCATCGCCCGCGTCATTGAGAGGCTTGAGAGCGAACCCTCCATCGAGCGCATCGACATCGTCTACGTGTGCTCGAACGCCGACTTGGCGCAGCAGAACCTTCAGCGCCTGAATGTGACCGGCAACAGGCACCTCGCCATGACAGGACGGCTCACGCTGCTCGCGCTACAGTCGCGGCGGCTTGCAGGGGTGCGTGTTGACACGAAGGTCGTCAACCTCGTCTCGTTCACTCCCGGCACGTCGTTCGAGATGGGGTCGTGGAGAACTGGGACGAGCGAAGAACGCGCGCTCCTACATGTCATGCTCTGCGACGCACTGAAGCTCTCAGAATCTAGGGCTCGGGCTTCGCGCCTGATCTTCAAGGGGCCTGTCCGAAAGATGAGCTCGTTTGAGTGGCAGATTGCAAAAGTGCGGAGGCAACTCAGTGGCCCAGTGCACGAGCCGATCATGCGCTCGTTCGTTAGCGGCGCGACAGAGCGGGGTCTCATCGCGGCCTACGCGGGCCAGCTCGACTCTCTTGCGGGCAGACGCAAGATCGGCGCGGACCAAACACAAGCAGTCCGCCAACTTACGGCCGAACTGCGGAGCGAGTTGGCTCGAGCGAGCGTCGAGACCCTAGAGCCAGACCTCGTCATTCTTGACGAGTTCCAGCGCTTTCGGCATCTGCTCGACCCGGAGAACGGAGGCGAGGCAGCAGAACTTGCCCACCACCTATTCGACTACAAGGCCGCGAAGGTTCTGTTGCTCTCGGCGACCCCGTACAAGGCCTACACCTCAAGTCGGACGGATGCGGAGGAAGACCACTACTCGGACTTCATGACGACTCTGGAGTTCCTCGCCCAGGGATCGACTACGAAGCTCACCGAAGTGAAACGCCTGTTTGCCGGCTATCGGGAGGGGCTCATCAACGGGCGCCCGGTTGACGCGGAGGCCAGCGCACTACGTCAGATCCTGCTGACGTTGATGAGCAGAAGCGAACGTCCCGCCGCCGACGACATGACGAGCGAACGGCAGATCACCTCTGATGCGCCACCCGCCGGCGATCTCGTTGAGTACGCCACACTTCAACAACTCTCCGAGGAACTCGACGTCGCAATGTCGCTCGAATATTGGAAGTCGGTTCCTCAGTTCGGCAACTTTATGGACGGATACGAGATCGGTCGCGCTCTCGATCGAAAGCTCGCGGGCAACGAGGCCAGCCTGCGACCGATACTGAGCAAGCTAGGGTCGCTATCCAACGATGCGATCCGTACCTACTCGGAAGTAGACGGAAGGAACGCAAGTCTCCGCATTCTTGAGCGGGAACTTCTCGACTCAGGGATGTGGCGGATTCTGTGGTTGCCGCCTTCGATGCCCTACCTCGCCCCCGGCGGCGCCTTCACGGGCCTTTCGTCAGGCACCGCCACCAAGCGACTGATCTTCTCGTCGTGGACAGCGACGCCGACGGCTATCGCGAGCCTTCTCAGCTACGGAGCGGAGCGCCGCATGGTTGCGGGTTCGCGGCTTACCGAGAACACTTCTGACGCTCGAAAGTCGGTGGCCTCTCGCCTCGATTGGAACATGGAGGGCGACCGAGCCGCCGCCATGTCCACGCTGGCGCTTTTCTGGCCGCACCCCGGTCTTGCGCAGATCGGCGACCCGCTTCTTGCGGCCCGCACCCATCCGACACGGCTCGTGAGTTCCGAACGAGCCGAGGCGGCGGCGCGATCCGCGATCGGGGCGCGCGGGCCCGTCGCGGATCAGCCTTGGAAGGCACTCCTGAGCCAAGCCGATGCGCTCCCCCATGGCCTCGACCAAGTCTCGGCGGCTGCGTCTCTGGGAGCGCGAGGGTTCGCCAGTCTTGACGAAGACGGCAGCGATGAGACGGTGAGTCGTGGGCTTGAAGCCCATGTCGCGAACGCGTTTGACTTCATCCAAACAACGCCCGGGCTCAGACCCCCCGCTCTTGCGTCGCTTGCTCTACATTCCCCGGGCAACATCGCCTACCGAGCTCTCGGCCGACTTCGAGATTCAGCAGATGAGACGACGGACGCGGGCCACTGGAACGCGGCCGCCCAGCTGTCCAACGGTCTGCGCACTCTCTTCAACCGACTCGAATCGACCTTGCTTCTCGACCAGCTCTATGGAACTACTGACCCCTATTGGCAGGTCATTCTGCGCTACTGCGCCGACGGAAATCTTCAGGCGACGCTCGACGAGTACCTGTTTCAGTTGCGCAGCGAATCAGCCGGGACTGCACTCGATGATGACCAACTACTCCGAATCGCCGAGCGCGCATACGGCGCAATGACTATGCGCCCTTCGATCTACCGCGCGCGGGACCTCAGCACCGCCGACGCAAATATCCCGTTCACGGGACGTTTCGCGTTGCGATACGGCGGCAAGCAACAGGATCAAGAGAGCGCTCGACAGCCTGAGATCAGAAACGCGTTCAACTCGCCCTTCTGGCCGTTCGTGCTCGCATCCACGAGCGTTGGACAAGAGGGAATTGACTTCCACTGGTGGAGCCACGCAGTTGTGCACTGGAACCTCCCGTCTAACCCGGTGGATTTTGAGCAGCGTGAAGGTCGCGTGAATCGATTCGCCGGTCACGCTGTGCGCAAAAATGTCGCTGCTGCCCATCGCTCTGAGGTGCTGGTCTCCGGGGATCCCAACCCCTGGAGGGCGGCGTTCGAGGCGGCTTCGTCCACGCACCCTGAACTCGGCGAGTTTGCTCCCTACTGGATGTATCCCGGCGCTGCAAAGGTGGAAAGGCAGATCATCACGTACCCCCTCAGTCGAGACATCGAACGAGCGGCTCGCCTGAAGGACGCTCTCACCTTGTATCGACTCACCCTCGGGCAGCCCCGTCAGCAGGACATGATGGAAATGATGATCCGCCGCGGTGTAGATGGTGAGAGCGTCGCGAAGCTGGACCTGAGCCCGCCGAAGCGCTCGCTCCCAACTGCGCGCGGCGAGCACTCTGACGCCCCGAGTTAGAGTGCTGGGGTGGCGGATCAGGAACCTCCCCTCGAGCGACTGGCGCGACTGCGACGCCTCGCCTACTCGCGCCAAGGCACAGCTGACGACCGACGTCGGCTCGCCGAACTCGAAGCCGAGCTGACGCCCGCGAGCGACCCCGAGCCCGAGATTGCCACTCCTCCGGTCGTCGAACGCGTCGAACCCCGCGAGGTCGCGATCTCGCGCGAGGTCACCGAAACTGTCCCCCTGCGCCCGAGGCGAGCATCCGACGACCTCTCGCACTTCGCAACGGTCATGGTGCGCGAACGTGACGTTGACCGCGACACTCCCCCACCGGTAGACCCCGTCATCCGCCGCAAGCGCCGCCGACGCCGCGCGATCATCGGCGGCATCGCAGGAGTGGTCGTCGCGGCACTGATCGCCGGCTACATCACCTTCGCACTCACCGCCCCCATCGGTACGGCCACCATCGACGCAACCGCGCCGACCGTTACCCCTCCGGCCGCCGCACTGATCGCGATGAGCCCCGAAGGCGAGTCGGCGATCAGCGTGAGTGGAGCCGACGACTACCTCGGGGCGAGCGCGAGCGGCATCTGGATGTCGGGTGGCGGCGATGATCCTCTGCCGATGGCGAGCGTCAGCAAACTGATCACGGCTCTGGTCGTGCTCAGCGCGAAGCCCATCGGCGCTGGTGAGAACGGACCGACGATCACCTTCGACAAGGCCGACCATGCGCTCTACGACAAGTACTACGTGCTCGACGCGACGATTGCGGCGATGCCGACTGGCAGTTCCATGTCGGAGCACGACGCTCTCGAAATGATGTTGGTGATCTCGGCATCCAACTATGCAGAAGCAGTGTCGACCTGGGCGTTCGGGTCGCAGAGCTCGTTCCTGCGGGCGACGAAGACCTGGCTGGCCGCGAACGGTCTCAGCCACACGACGATGGTCGAACCGACCGGCATCGACGCGCGCAACACGAGCACTCCGAGCGACCTCATCGCGCTCGCGAAGATTGCGCTCGCGAATCCGGTGATCGCTGAGATCGTAAAGATGCAGACGCTCGAGGTGCCCAACATCCCGGCGCAGCTCAACACGAACGATCTGCTCGGCGTCGACGGCATCAGCGGGATCAAGACCGGCACGCTCGACCCGAGCGGCTCGAACCTGCTGTTCTCCGCCACGATGGATGTCGGCACCGGCACACCGCTCAACGTCATCGGGGTGGTGCTCGGCGGCTACACCCACGAGTCGGTCGACCTCGACGTGAAGGCATTGCTGGCGAGCATCACCGCGGGATTTCATGACGTCACACTCGGCGCGAGCGGCGACAAGATCGGAACCTATTCAACGCCGTGGGGTGAGTCCGCGAAGATCGTGTTGGGCAAGAGTTCGACCGTGCTGACCTGGTCGGATACGCCGATCACGACCACATTCACCGTCACGCCCCTGACAACCGGTGCGCGCGGCGACACTGTCGGCGAGATCACCTGGGTTGCCGGCCCGACGACCGTCACGGCACCGCTCATCCTGGATGCCGACATCGAGCCGCCGACCGCCTGGTGGCGCCTGACCCACCCCTTCGATCTCGGCGGTTAGGTACCCCGGGATCCGCGACGCTCAGATCCCGATGTCGTCGCCGTTGTTCATCCGCTCGACCAACGCAGCATCGGCCGCCGACAACATGTCACCCGACGGCCCGCCGGCCGCGACGACCTCGGCGCTGATCTCCGGCGGAATCGGCGTCTCCATGTTCTGCAAGAACCAGACCTTGGTGTCGTCGGACAACTTCGGGAACCACTGCATGAAATCCATGACGTGATCATCTCAGGTCCGCGGGGGCCCGACGACATCCACTTCTTTTGGGGTGGGATGAGGTTGCACGCACAACCGGCCGACCGCATCCCCTGGGAGCGGCCGGCCGGAAGCGTCGATCAGTCTTGCGCGCCGCTCTCGATTCCGGCCTGGATGGCGTTCATCACGGTGGTGTCGGCGAGTGTCGTGACATCACCGATCGGGCGGTGCTCGGCGACATCCTGAAGCAGTCGCCGCATGATCTTGCCCGAACGCGTCTTCGGCAGCTCGGAGACGATCATGACTTGTCGCGGCTGGGCAATTTTGCCGATCTGTTTGACGACGTGATCGCGCAGCTCCTTCACAATGTGGTCGCCCCCGGTGCCGGCCTCGGAACGCAGGATGACGAACGCAACCACCCCTTGGCCGGTGATCTCGTCAGCGGCCCCAACCACGGCTGCCTCAGCGACCTTCGGGTTCGACACCAGCGCGGACTCGATCTCGGTGGTCGACAGGCGGTGACCCGAGACGTTCAAGACGTCGTCAACTCGGCCGAGCAGCCAGATGTCGCCGTCTTTGTCTTTCTTGGCACCGTCGCCAGCGAAATAGAGACCGGGGAATCGCGACCAATACGTCTTCTTGTACCGCTCGTCGTCGCCCCAGATCCCGCGCAGCATCGATGGCCACGGCTCGGTGAGCACGAGGTAACCGCCCTCTCCATCCGGAACCGACTTGCCGTTCTCATCGACGACATCGGCGGCGACGCCGGGAAGCGCCTTCATGGCCGCGCCAGGCTTGCCGGCTGTGACGCCGGGAAGCGGGCTGATCATGATCGCGCCGGTCTCGGTCTGCCACCAGGTGTCGACCACCGGCGTGTTGTTGTGCCCGATGTTCTCCCGGTACCAGATGTAGGCCTCGGGGTTGATCGGCTCACCGACCGAACCGATCAGGCGCAGGCTCGAGAGGTCGTACTTGGCCGGGATCTCGTGCCCCCATTTCATGAAGGTCCGGATGCCGGTGGGCGCGCAGTAGAGGATCGTCACCTTGTACTTGTCGATGATCTCCCACCAGCGACCCTGGTGCGGCGTATCGGGCGTGCCCTCGTACATGACCGAGGTGGTCGCATTGGAGAGCGCACCGTAGACCACGTAGCTGTGTCCGGTGATCCAGCCGACGTCGGCCGCCGTCCAGTAGATGTCGGTCTCGGGCTTGAGGTCGAAGACCTCCCACTGGGTGAATGAGGCACCCGTGAGGTACCCGCCGGTGGTGTGCAGGATGCCCTTCGGCTTGCCGGTGGTTCCCGAGGTGTACATGACGAAGAGCGGGTGCTCAGAGTCGAAGGCTTCTGGCACGTGCTTCGTGCTGGCCTTTTCGACGGTGTCGTGCCACCAGACATCGCGCCCCTCGACCCAATTGACGTCCTGTCCGGTGCGCTTGACGACGAGCACCGATCGAACATCGGGACACGAGGCGACTGCTTCGTCGACCGCGGGCTTCAGGGCAGACGGCGATCCCTTGCGGTTCCCGCCGTCGGCCGTGATGACGACGCGCGCGTCGCAGTCGAGGATGCGCGTCTTCAGTGCGTCGGCCGAGAAGCCGCCGAACACGACGGTGTGCGGGGCACCGATACGCGCGCAGGCGAGCATCGCGATGGCGGCCTCCGGGATCATCGGCATGTAGATCGCGACGCGGTCGCCTGCCTTAACGCCGAGATCGGTGAGGGCGTTTGCTGCCTGGCAGACCGCATCCGTCAGCTGCTGATAGGTGATGGTCCGGGTATCCCCGGGTTCACCCTCGAAGTGATAGGCGACCCTGTCCCCGAGGCCGGCTTCGACATGCCGATCGAGGCAGTTGTATGCCACGTTCAGCTTGCCGCCGACAAACCATTGGGCAAACGGCGGATTGCTCCAGTCGAGAACTTCAGTCCACGGCGTGCTCCAGCTGAGACGCTCGGCCTGTTTCGCCCAGAATGCGGGGCGATCGGCGGCGGCGTCGGCATAGGCATCCGCTTTCACGTTCGCCTGGGCCGCGAATTCCGCGGACGGGGGGAACGATCGGCTCTCGTACGAAAGGTTTTCCAGCGTCGCGCCAGTGGCGTCGCTCGGGGACGGGGTCGTCATCAGTGGTTCCTTCTTAGCTCGGTGCGCCGACGGGGAGCACAGTGCGCTTCCACGTCGAGTTGATCACGGATGCGGCCGCGCCGTACCAGGCGAGGAGCGCAGTCACGAGACCGAGGTAGCCACCGACGTTGTGCAGGAGCGTGCTGCCCGCGAACTCGCCAATGGTGAGTGCCAGGAAGGTGAGCGTCAGGGCGATGAACACCAGCAGCACGATCTTGCTCGCCTTGATGGCGGCAATCGTCATGAATGCGGTGAAGATCGTCCAGGCGAGCAGATACGCGCCAACTCCGGCGGCTCCTGCCGCCGCGGCGCCGCCCGTGGTGAGAAGGAACCAGAAGGACAGCCAGAACGCTCCATACGAGCTGAAGGCGAGAGCGCCGAAGGTGTTGCCCTTCACGAACTCCCACA
>JBDTNW010000006.1:0-15512 GCA_039933575.1 Pseudolysinimonas sp.
CTCGCTGGGCTCATAACCCAGAGGTCGCAGGTTCAAATCCTGTCCCCGCAACAGACGCTCGTGAGAGCAGCACAAGGCCCGGTCGTCCAGACCGGGCCTTGTGCGTGTCTCGCCGTCGCAGATTCATCCCGATCTCTTTCGGCCTCCTCCCTCTCCCGTCTGCCGCGGGCGGTGACTCGGTTCGAAACCAGTTGGGGGTCATCACTTGAAGTCCCGCAATTGTGGGCACTCACCAGTCCCGGCCGTTCACGTGCACGCCAGCCAACGGGTACACGGCTCCGGACAAATGCTTGACGCGACCGAGCTGCCCAAGAGACCGCACGGTCGCGCACCAGAAAGTCGGCAGTCAGGCCGCGATAGGGTCTCGATGCCAACGGGAGAGTGCCACCGGCGAAACTGAAGTTGTAACCACGACCTCACGCGGTAGTGCGCCCCCAGATTTTGGCTTCGCCGCCCAACTCGGCTTTCGATGGTTCCGAAAGGGAGATTTCGATCGAACGGGCAGGCTGACTGAAGCTGTCAAGACTTCTTTTCGTGGGGCGTCTCTTTGCCCCGGACAGTCCGTGCCCTGCGTTCGGACGGCGAGTGCTGTCTTGCGAAGCGATATCGCACGCGACGGTCGGCCGTGCCACTACGTTCGTCCTCCCTGTCTGCTCGAGGCAGAGTCAGAGTTGTGAGTTGTACGAGGACTCCACCCAATACTCCCAACGGTGCGCCCGTCAGGAGAAGAAATTGGTTGTCGCGTTCTGCGATGGCTGGGTTGAACCCCGAGGAAATGAATCCGGGGGAGAAGTAGATCTCGCCGTCGAGGTGTCAAGTCCCTCAGATGAATGCAGGAAGACTCGTTGCTATCGATCGCCGGTGAATAGGCCCACAGCCCGCGACGGCCTTGGAGCCGGTGTGCATCCGTCGCACCATTTATCACAACGCTCCCGAGAATGCGCGGGACTGGCGGGAGATAAGCATCTCGTTGTTGCCTCTGGCTCGTGCGAACATGGATGCGAGGGAAGCTGGTGTCCATGAAGCCGTCGATTGCGTTGAGTGTAAACCGCGATGCGGTGCGGTCGGTCGTGCTCGCTCATCGGGCGACCAATCCGCGCGTGTTCGGCTCGGCTGCTCGCGGAGAAGACTCCGCAGGCAGTGATCTCGATCTGTTGATCGATCCGACCGCCGACACGACGTTGCTGGACATTGGAGCGATCCGTCAGGAGCTGCTAGATCTGCTCGGCGTGCCGGTCGACGTGGTGACACCGAAGGCGCTGCCTGCCGAATTCAGAGCACGCGTGCTGGCCGAAGCCGTGCCGGTGTGACTGAGCCCCGGCTGATCGACTACCTCACGCACATCCTGACCGCGATCGAGCGGATCAGCGGGTACGCCGCAGGGCTGGATGCGGCGGGGTTCGCTACTGATGAGCGGACGCAGGATGCGGTGATCCGCAACATCGAAGTGATCGGCGAGGCGAGCCGTCGGATTCAGGCACGACACCCGGAGTTCGCCGTCGAGCACCCGGAGCTGCCCTTGGCGTCCGCGTATCAGATGCGGAACGCCGTCGCGCACGGCTACTTCGAGGTGGACGTCGACATCGTGTGGAAGACCGTGGTGAACGACCTTCCATCGCTGGCCGAGCTGGTGCGGGCGCTACTCGCCGCCGAGAACTGACGCTCCGCCTCGTGGTCGCATCCGCACATCCGCATCGATGAGAGCTCGGCGAATGCTTTGACGCGGAAGGCCCTTTGCGTGAGCGTCAGCCGGGGAACGCTGCGGCGTAGATGGCGCGCAGCAGCGTTGGCACTAATGCCCAGCACGACGGCTAGCTGTGGGCTTGTCAACTCATCCCACGCCCACAGGCGCAGGATCTCGGCATCCGCGCGACCTAAGTTCGCGAGACCGGCTGCGACCTGAGGCACGGCAGAGGGGGTGTCGACGGCGGATGCCGGGTCAGCCGCCGCCGGGGGGTCGAGAGCGATGATTCGGCCGACAAGACGGGTGCGGCGCCGTTCACCGCGTCGGGCGTTGCTCAGACGCTGGCGAGCAACGACGATCGCCCAGGGGAGCGCGTCGTCGGGCACCTCGTCGAGACGGCGCCAGCACACCAGCAGGGTGTCGCCGAGTACGTCGTCGGCCGTTGCGGGGTCGGTACGTCGGTACAGTTAGCGGCGCACGGGATCGGCGACCAGAAGCGCGAGCTCGCGCATCCGCTGCTCACGCTCGGTGTCGGGCACAAGTCTCACTCTGAGCTATGTCCGGCATGGGCGTCGGGATTTCAGATCGTCTTGCCTCAGCGACATCATCCTTATCGCGGTCAGGCGGGGCCGAAGTGGTACCGGTGATTAGACGGGGTGGTGTTCAGCCGCCGCCGGAACGCTCGGTTCATGGTCTCCGGGGTGCCGAATCCGCATGCACGAGCGATCTCTTCCATCCCCATTGCGGTCGTCTCGAGGAGCCGACAAGCACCTTCCATCCGCACGGCTTCGACATGTTCGGCCGGCGTGATGCCGACTTCGGTCTTGAACACCCGGCTGAACTGACGATCCGAGAGGTGTGTGCGGGAGGCCATCGCGGGGATCGAGAGGTCCGCAGTCAAATTGTCGGGAATCCAGCTGAGTAGATCGCGAATGGGTTCATCGTTGGCTGCCTGCGCGGCGAGTAGGGCCGAAAATTGGCTCTGCCCGCCGGAACGGCGGAGGTACACGACGAGCCGCCGCGCGACTGTCGCGGCTGCCTTCCGGCCGTGGTCGTCGGCGACCAGCGCCAACGCGAGGTCGATTCCTGCCGTGACCCCGGCGGAAGTCCAGACGTTGCCGTCCTGCACGTAGATGGCGTCGGGATCGACCGACACGTCTGGGTAGTCGCGCTCCAGGTCTGCGCATTCGGCCCAGTGGGTCGTTGCTCGCTTCCCGTTGAGGAGTCCCGCGGCCGCGAGAAGGAAAGCCCCCGAGCAAACGGAGGTGACTCGGCGAGATTGTGCGGCAATCCGCTGGATGTTCTCGACCAGCTTCGAGTCGGCCGCAGCATCGTGCATGTCTCTTCCGCCCGTGACGACGAGCGTGTCGATTCCGCCGACAACGTCCTCGATCGGGTCTGTTGCGAAGGCGAGACCGCTTGTTGAGAGCACCGACCCACCATTGGTACTTACTAGCTGGGTGGCATATCGGGGGATCGAGAGAAAGCGTGAGGCGCTGGAGAACACCTCCAGCGGGCCGGTGACGTCGAGGATCTGAGCGGTCGGGAATCCGACGATCACGATTCGCGGTTCGCTCACTAGTTGGTCCTCATGGCCGAGATCGTCAACAGCGTGTCCTAGGTGGGTCGGCGAGCGAACCATACCGTGAAGTCATGCCCCAGAACACGAATCGAGACCAGGTGCAGTCCCCAATTTGCACCGGTTTTGCGTGGAAGTGGCTCGTCACCATGGTCGCGATTCTTGCGGCCGTGATTGCCTTCCGCCGCCTTGCGAGCAATGAACGCATCGCCTACGCGGTGGCAGTCGGCGCGACACGTCGACGCCGCGAATCCACGACACTCCAACCTCCTACTTCCGAATCGAGCTCGAAATGAAACTCCGCAAATTTGCACGCAACGTCGGCATCGGCGTCGCTGGCCTCCTCGCTCTCACCGCAGTATCGACGACTGCGAACGCTGCGTTCAATGCCTCAGAGCACGCAGCCCTCACCCCCTACGGACAGAAGGTCACGATCGATGCCGGCGATCTCAACGTCTATCGCAACGGCGGAACCGGTCCGTCCCTGGTGCTGCTCAGCGGCTTCGGCACGCCGGCGCCAGCGATCGACTTCGCGCCGCTGATCCGCGAGCTTGACGATTTCGACGTCATCGTTGTCGAAGGGTTCGGCTACGGATACAGCGACCTGGGCGTAGGCGACCGCACGATCGAGAACATTACGTCCGAACTGCACGAGGTGTTGGCGAAGCTGCACGTCGATGAACCGGTCGTCCTGGTCGGCCACTCGGTCGGCGGAATCTATGCCCGCTTCTATGCGAATGCCTATCCCGACGAGGTGTCGGCCGTCGTTGGCATCGACCCGATGGCGGCGACCACTTCTTCGCTTGATGTCGGGACGCCGTCGATCATCGAGGGGCTGCAGGCGGGATCGGGGCTGTTTCGAGCGGTCACCACCATTGCACCTGATCTGGTGCAGCCGCCCGGGACCGCGTACACCGCGGACGAGCGAGCGCGAACCGCAGCTATGACGAACTGGAACTACGGCAACGTGTCCATCTCCGACGAGTGGAGCCGGATCGGCGCCAATTCGACGAAGGCCGCCGCTCAGCCGTTCGCACCTGACCTTCCCGTACTGGAGATCCTCTCCACCGAGAGCGTCGCAAACATGCCCACCTGGCTGCCCAACCACGAAGCCGAGCTCGAAGGCGTCGCAACCCACCAACTCGAAGTGCTCGAGGGTGCCCACTACCTCCAGTGGACCCAGGCCCCCGCGCTGGCTCGTCTCATCACGGAGTTCGTCGCCGCCCACGTCGTCAGCTGACGATCAACCTCTCGTCCACCCCGACTCTGACCATTAGGAAAACTCATGTCTCGCATCCTCCGGCGCGTCGGCGCCATCACTCTGTCGATCACGATCACCGTCGTAACTTTCTCTGCAACAGTTGTCGGCGGGATTGTCGCGTCGGGGCAGCCGCCCATGTCGGCTCGCCCGCCCGCCGCGGCCGTCGGGGAGCCTGAAACGACGGATAGCGACGGCAAGATCGTCGTGGCCGTCGTGCTCGGTAACTCGGGTTCCGACGCCGCCGACTTTCTCGCGCCCTACGAGGTGCTCGCGAGTTCGCCTGACTTCGTTGTCTACACGGTCGCCGACTCGACCGAGCCGGCTTCACTCGACGGTGGCATCTGGGTTCGACCTGACTACGCATTCTCGGATGTCTCGAACGGAATCGCGCCAGCTCCCGATCTTGTCGTGGTCCCTGCAGTCAACCTCCCGGCTGAACCCGAAGAGCAGAGTGCACGCGACTTCATCACCGACTCCTTTGCGGGTGGCTCTCACATCCTGGGCATCTGCGCAGGATCACGGCTTCTCGCCGCCTCCGGGATATTGGACGGCTTGACCGCCACATCACATTGGTCGCGGATCAGCGCTTTGCAGGAATCGAACCCCGAGGTGATGTGGGTTAGGGGTGAACGGTACGTGCAGGACGACCGGGTCACCACGACCGGCGGAGTTACCTCGAGCATTGCGGGCACTCTGCGGGTTTTGGCCGATATGGCTGGCGATGCAGAGGCCATTCGGGTTGGCGAGGAGATCGCCTATCCGGGCTGGTCGCTCGACGCGTCTCCGGCGATGCCCGCGAACTCGTTTGGGATGTCGGATGCTTCAGTGCTCATCAACACAGCGTTCCCGTGGGTTCGTCCAACAGTCGACATCGAACTGTCGGATGGGGTCGATGAGATCGACGCTGCTGCGCTCTTCGAGGTCTACACCTACTCCCAGGCCGCATTGACCCGGGCGGTATCCGAAACCGGTGTGGTGCACACACGCCACGGGCTGATGTTGCTCACCGAGATCGGCGGCGGCGCGCACGTCCTCAAGGCAGGCAGCCTCACGAGTCGGAGCGGCTTCGGTGGCTTCGACGCGGCGTTCGAGCAACTCGCTCGCACTGTCAGCCCGAGTGTCGTGCTCTCTGTCAGCAAGATGCTCGAATACCCGCTCGACCGAGTGGCGCGTGACATCGCACCCGACGCGCAGCAATGGCGTTCGCCAGCCTTGCTTGCGCTGGCGGCAGTCGTCGCCGGTGCGCTCGGCGCCCTCCCGGTCGTAGTGCGCCGCGTTCGGAGGCGTACCTGATTCCGCACCACGCATCCCCGTATCACCCAACCCCGCTTCACCTCACAAAAAGGAGGCCTCTCATGGCCAGTCAGACGAACATCCGCACCATCTCTCGCTCCGCAAGCTGGGTCGGAGGGATCTCTCTCCTCCTCATCGCCGTCCTCGCCGGCGTCGGCAACTTCGGGGCCCTCGCCCCGCTCATCACGCTCGGCGACGCCACGAAGACGGCAGCCGCGATCTCCGGTTCAGAAACGCAGTTCCGTTTAGGAGTGCTGTGCATGCTGATCGCCGCGGTGCTCGACGTCGTCGTCGCGGCGGCGCTGCTTCACATCCTGGAGCCCGTGAGCCGCACGCTGGCCCTCGTGGCCGCCTGGTTCCGGATCGCCTACACCGCAGTGTTCGTGGTCGCGATCTCACAATTGGCACTCGTGCCGAGCCTGCTCTCCGAACCGGAACTCGGTCTCAATGCGATTGATGCCTACTACGCCGTCTGGCGCATCGGACTCATCTTGTTCGCCGCACACCTGCTGGTCGTCGGATATGTCTGTTTCAGGTCGGGCTTCGTGCCGCGCTGGCTCGGCATCCTGATCGGTGTGGCCGGGATCGGCTACCTCATCGATGGCGTCGGCACGATTCTGGTCGCTGGTTACCAACCGACGGTGTCGACGGTCACATTCATCGGCGAGGTCGCTTTGATCGGATGGCTGTTCTGGGCTGCCGTGCGACGGTCACGCGCGCTCCCGCGAACCGCGCCCGTCTCGGCGTAGGTCCAACGCCGGGGTCGCCACAGGGCGACCCCGGCTCGTCACTTTATGAAAGGCATCCGCAATGTCACGACCCGTGGCTCCGCAATCCGTTCACGTCCGGGCGCTCATCACCTGGATCGCCATCTTTCCACTCGTCACTATCGCGTCGTTCGCGATCGCGCCCTTCTCCCCCGAATGGAGCCCGATCTTCCGCGCCTTCGTGATCACGATCGCTGTCGTCCCTCTCGCCGTGTACGTCGTGGTTCCCCAATTGATGCGGGTCTACGTGAAGTTTCGGAGGAGCGCAGAATCCGTCCGCCCTCCCGAATCGCGAGGAACAGAGCCGCAGCAGCTGCGACGCACGCCCAGTCAATGAGGTCGAGCGGGCCGGTACCGAAGAAGGTCGCGATGATCGGCACGTAGACGATCGCGATCATGATCGCGACCGAGGCCAGGGTCGCGACCCAGAAGGTGCGATTGGAGAACTGGTATCTCGTGAAGAAGCCATGCTGGCTGCGGCGTTGGATGATGCTCACCAGCTGGCAGACCATCACCGTCACGTAGGTGACCGACATCGCACGCACCAGTAGGTCGGCCGGCACTGCGGAGGTAAACGGGTCCACCCCGTTGCGCGCGTAGAAGAACAGGTAGTTCGCCATCCCGAACAGCCCCATGAGTGTGCCGGCCAGAAAGATGTCGAGCATTGACCGGCGATTGAGGATGCGCGTCTTTGGGTCCCGAGGCGACTCTTTCATCGTCTCGCCTTCCTCGGGGTCTCGACCGAGGGCGGCGATCGGGAAGATCTCGCCGAGCAGATCGATCGCGAGGATCTGAAGCACGTTTAGCGCGAGCGGCACCCCGAACAGAGAGGCAAGCGCGAGGCTCAGTGAGTTGACGACGAACTCGGCGACGTTGGAGGTGAGGCAACTCAGCACGCCTTTGCGAATGTTCTGGTAAATCGTGCGCCCCTGCCGAACCGCCCCGACGAGACTCGCAAAGCTGTCGTCGAGCAGCACGACCTCGGCGGCCTGTTTGGCGACATCGGTACCGGATGCCCCCATCGCCACCCCGATGTTGGCGTGGCGCAGGGCCGGTGCGTCGTTGATCCCGTCGCCCGTCACGGCAACGAGGTAACCGGATGTTTTCACGAGGTCGACAATGCGCACCTTGTCTTCGGGCGCAACGCGACTGAATACGGTGCCGCCACGGAGCGCGTGCGCGAGCACCTCTGCGTCGGACAGGTCACCGAGTTCGGTTCCGGTGACGACGGTCAGACCGTCAGAAGGCCCCTTGATTGCATGGTTGGCAAGCCCGGCCTGTCGCGCGATGGCGAGGGCCGTCAGCGAAAAATCGCCCGTCACGATGTTGACCTTCACGCCGGCACCGAGCACCGCGGCCATCGCGTCGGGGACCGCGGATCGGATGGGGTCGATCATCGACACCATCCCGAGCACGGTCAGCCCCTTTTCGATGACGGCGATGTCGTCGCTCGCGGCCTCCTTATCGGTGAGCGTGCGCCGCGCGAACAGGAGGTTGCGCAGCGCACGGCCGGCCTTTTCTTCGTGCAGCGCGAGCAGCCGATCGCGGTCGGCCACCGTGATGAGGCGCACCGCCGTTCCGATGGCGATGTGCGTCGCGCAATCCAGGATGCTTTCCGGTGCGCCCTTCGAATAAGCGACGAATGCGCCACCGTGGTCGCGTCGGATCGACGTCATCGCCTTACGCGTGGAGTCGAACGGGAGCTCGCCGACCTCCTTGTTCGTCGCTCTCAGATCGTCGAGATCAATTCCTGACTTTTGGGCGACGACCAGCAGCGCGCCCTCGGTCGGGTCACCGAGAATCCGCCAGGTCGCGACGTCTCCGGCTGGTGGCGTGAGCCGGGCGTTGCTGGCCAGTACGCCGACGATCAGGAATTCCCGCAACCGGGTGGTCGCGGCTCCCGATTTCACTGCGGGTGCGAACCGGCCCTTCGGCTCATACCCGATGCCTGTGACGAGGTACGGCACGCCCGCGACATCCAACTCGGTGACGGTCATCTCATTCTTGGTGAGCGTGCCGGTCTTGTCGGTGCAGATCACATGCGTGGCACCGAGTGTCTCGACGGCGCTGAGTTTCTTCACGAGCACGTTCTGCCGTGCGAGCATCCCGGCTGCCGAAGCGAGCGCTGTGTTCACCTCGGCGGGCAAGCCCTGCGGGATGAGGGCACAGGCGAATCCGACGGCGAACAGCAGGGCGACCTTGAGCGGCAGGTCGGATTGCACCGCGATGATGAGCACGACAATCGTGAGTATTGCGACGCCGTAGGTGACATATTTTGCGATCTTCGCCATCTCGAGCTGCAGGGGGCTCGGAGTTGGCTTGGCGGATTGGCTGAGCTGGGCAATCCTGCCCAGCTCAGTGTTCATCCCGGTCGCAACCACAACCCCGGTGGCCTCCCCCGTGGCGACGGTCGTCGCGGCATAGGCCATGTTGTGTCGCTCGGCCACCGGCACTGCATGGCGAATGCCCCGGGAGTACTTGCGCGTCGGATCGCTTTCACCGGTCAGCGCGAACTCGTTCGTCGCGAAGGCGATGGCCTCGATCAACCGCACGTCGGCGGGAACCGAGACCCCCTCAGTGAGGCGCACCACATCGCCGACGACGAGCGTGCGGGCATCGAGCTCGCCCAACGCGCCGTCCCGATAGGCCTGGCTGGTCGGGGCGACGAGTTTTTCCAGCGCTTCCATCGTCTTCTCGGCGCGGTACTCCTGCATGAAGCCGATGAGGGTATTGATGGCGACGAGCACGACAAGCACCGCCGCGGTACCAAAATCTCCGAGGAATGCGGTGACCGCTGCGCTCGCCAACAGCAGCAGGATCATCCAGTCCTTGAACTGGCGGAGGTAGCGGCGCAGCCGCGATTCTCGTTTGAGCTCGACGATCACGTTGCTGCCGAACTCGCTCCGGTGCGCCATCGCCTGGGCGTCGGTCAGCCCAGTTGGCGTGGTCTGGAACCTGGCGAGAGTGCGCTCGACGGAATCTCGATACGCTTCGGCGCTCTCGGTGGTGCTCTTCTCCGGGGCGAGCCCGGCAGACTGGGGCGCCATGGGGGCAGCCTAGGGGGCAGTGTTGCGAGGTCCACCGGGGACCTCATCGCGCTGCCGGGTTAGGGCTTGAGGTCGTGCAGGGCTTTCAGTAGCTCCAACTGTTCGCGGCTGATCTTGATCAGCTCCTCGATCTCGGCTTTCGCAGCGACGTTCGTGTTGAAGTCGTGTTCCGCCAAAGCGGCGGCGATGGCATCCTGACGCTTCGCTGAGATCAGCAGGATCGCGCCCTGCACCCCGGCGAGCATGCTGAGGAACAGGTTCAGCAAGATGAACGGGTACCCGTCCCAGTGGAACGGGAGGCTGTTCAACACTGCCCAGATGATCATGAAGGTGAAGAAGCCGCCGACGAAGTACCAGCTACCCATGCTGTTGCGCAGGCGGTCGGCAGCTCGGTCTCCGGGGGTCAGTTTGTCGGTGACGTCGCTGTGCCAGTTGTTGGTCGGCCGGCCCCGACGCGGTTTGGCGGTGGTGGGTGGAGTGTCCATGGCGAGATCATGCCGCCGGGTGCTCTGCGAAACCTGCAGGCCGCGCGGGCTCGTCGCACGTAGCTCAGCCGTGGCGGAACTCCCGGGGCAGCATCCCGAACTCTCGGTGAAATGCTCGCGTGAAAGTTGTCGGGTCGGCAAACCCCGACCGTTCGGCAACCTGCGCGATCGATGGCCGCGGATCGGCCAGCAACTCTACGGCCCGACGCAACCGAAGGCGACGCAGGTGCTCTGCGGGTGTCTCGTTGAGCGGCTCGAACAACTCGTCGAGAAAGCGCCGCGAGACGAAATGTGCCTTGGTCCTCAGAGGGGCAGGGTGCGGCGCCTCCTTCTTGGCGTTCATCGCGGTCAGCACATGAAGGATTCCGAGCTGCTCCCGGTCGGTCGGTGGGGGATGAGCGTCCATGGCGCGATCATCCCGCCGAATGCCCGGACTTTTCACTCACGCTCCTTGATGAGATCGGGCACTCCAAAGCCCGGAGCCGTTCGCACTCACGCTTACGATGAAGTACGGGCAGCACGAAGGAGCGAATCGATGAAAATCATCGTTTTGGTGAAGCAAGTGCCAGACACGTACGACGAACGAAAGCTCGACCCGGCAACCGGCATCCTTGACCGCGAGGCGAGCGAGGCGATTATCGACGAGATTGTTGAACGCGCTCTCGAAGTGGCGTTGAGCTACAAGGATTCACACCAAGACACCGAGCTCGTGCTGTTGTCGATGGGGCCCGAGCCCGTGACGACTTCGTTGCGTAAGGGGCTCTCGCTCGGGGCAGACTCAGCGGTGCACGTGCGTGACGACGACCTGAGTGGTGCCGACCTTACGCGCACCGCCGCCGTCCTTGCCGCCGCACTGACGGCCACCGGATTCGACCTCGTCATCGCCGGGAACGAGTCGACGGATGGCAGAGGTGGGGTGATTCCCGCCATGGTCGCCGAGCGCTTGCACCTGCCGCACCTCACGTCGATCGACTCGGTTGAGATCACCGACGCCGCGATCAGTGGCGAACGGGAAACCGAGAACGGCACTCTCACCGTTCATGCGGCGCTGCCCGCGATCATCTCGATCACTGAGCGCGCCCCCGAGGTGCGATTCCCCAACTTCAAAGGAATCATGGGCGCAAAGAAGAAGCCCATCACCGTGCTTTCACTCAGCGACCTCAGCGTTGCCCCTGAGGCATCCGGTCATTCCATCATCCTGTCCACGACCGTGCGACCGGCGCGGGCAGCGGGCAAGAAGATCATCGACGACGGCAACGCCGGTGTGGAGCTCGCCGAGTTCCTCGCCGCGGGCCACCTGATCTAGCGGGGAGTGAAAATGTCGAACATCCTGACGCTGATCGAGGTTTCGAGTACGGGTGAGCTGAGAAATACGGCGCCGGCCTTGCTTGCTGCGGCGGCCAAACTCGGAACACCGGTGGCGGTAGTCGCCGTCAAACCAGGCACGGGGGCTGCGCTCGCCAGCCAGCTCGGCGAGTTGGGTGCGTCTCAGGTCTACGTCGCCGAGAGCGATCAGGTCGGAGCATCGCTGGTGAGCCCCGAGATCGAAGCGCTTGTCTCCGCTCACGCTGCTCTGTCACCGGGGGCGGTGCTCGTTGCGCACTCCGTGACGGGCCGCGATGTGGCTGCGCGCCTCGCGGTGCGCCTTGCTGGCGGACTCCTGATCGATGCGGTCGATGTTCGTCTGGACGCAGACCAGGTCATCGCCACACACTCGATCTTCGGCGGTGCGTACACGGTCGAGGCCGCCGTCCAGGGCGGAATACCGATCGTCACGGTACGGTCGGGTGCCATCCAAGAGCGCGCGAAATCGGCGACTCCCACCGTCACGGTCGTGCCCGTCGACGTCGACTCCGGCGCGTCGGCCGTCATCGATGCCGTTCATGACGTGGTCGTTTCCTCGACGCGACCGGAACTGCGTGACGCGAAGACCGTGGTCTCTGGCGGCCGCGGGTTGGGGTCGAAAGAGAAGTTCGAGCTCGTTACTCAACTGGCCGATGCGCTTGGTGCCGCGGTCGGCGCGTCGCGCGCGGCCGTCGACGCCGGGTACGTGTCGCAAACACTTCAGGTCGGTCAGACCGGCACGACGGTGGCGCCCGCGCTCTATATTGCGTTGGGCATCTCTGGCGCCATCCAGCACCGGGCGGGCATGCAAACGGCCAAGACGATTGTGGCGATCAATACGGATGCCGATGCCCCCATTTTCGACATTGCCGACTTCGGCATCGTTGGCGATGTCTTCACTGTCGTGCCGCAGCTCATCGAGGCGATCAACGCGCGGAGGCACTAATGGCGACGTCGTCGACATCCATCACTTCGAGCCGCTGGTTCAAACTCGTCTGGATCATTCCGGCGGCACTTGCCGTGCTGGCAGCGGTGATTCTGGCGGCCAAGGGACTGCGTGAACTGCCCGCGGTGCAATCGTTCATGGCGGACTATCCCGGCCGATCAGAGCTCCCGGCCGGTGCGCCAGTCGGGTTTCCCGCGTGGTTGGCCTGGCAGCACTATCTGAATTTCTTCTTGATCGTCCTCATCATCCGGGCCGGATGGAAGGTGCGCACGACCGCTCGGCCCCCGGCCAAGTGGACGCGGAACAACTCAGGAATTTTGCGTACCAAGAACCCACCGGTCAGAATCAGCCTCGACCTGTGGTTCCACTTCAGCCTCGGCTGGCTGTGGATCATCAACGGCGCTCTGTTCTACGTTTTGATATTCGTTACCGGGCAATGGACGCGGATTGTCCCCGTGCATTGGGATGTCTTCCCAAACGCGGTTTCGGTCGCAGTTCAGTACGCGTCGTTGAACTGGCCGGTCGATGACGGCTGGGTGAATTACAACGCGTTGCAGTTGCTCGCCTATTTCGTTACCGTCTTCATCGCCGCCCCCCTGGCGATCATCACGGGGTGGCGCATGTCGGGTGCCTGGCCGAGAAACGCCTCTCGTCTCAACCGCATTTATCCGGTGCAACTGGCGAGGGTCGTGCACTTTCCCGTCATGCTCTATTTCGTCCTGTTCATCGTGGTGCACGTGACGCTGGTGCTCGCCACCGGGGCATTGCGCAATCTCAACCACATGTTCGGTGGCAGCGATGCCGAGAGTTGGGTCGGCTTCGGCATTTTTGCGGTATCGCTGGTGGTCGTCATCGTCGCCTGGATCGCGGCGCGGCCCCTTCTGCTGAGACCGGTTGCTTCGCTCATGGGATCGGTGACGCGCTAAACCTGGTGAGTACCGGGTGAGCCACACGACCCAACAACGGCGCTTCTGTGCACTTGCGCCAAAGATTTGCGCGGAATCGGCACATCTTTGGCCGGATGCTGGAGGCTCCGTGACGCGACTTGAGGCGAGGCTACGCTGACGATCATGAGCGAGTATCGTCCTCAAGTTTCTGATCTCATCTATACCCTCGAGCACGTCGTGGGCTACCCCGATGTCGCGGCTTTGCCCGGTTACGAACACGCCGATCTCGACACCGTCGCCGAACTGCTCACGCAGTGCGGTGAATTCATGGCCGAGGTCGTGGCGCCAACTAACCGAGCCGGGGACCTGCAGGGTGCGCATCGCGAGCCAGACGGCTCGGTCGTGACCCCCCCAGGCTTCGCCGCGGCGTACGCGCGGTACGTGGACGCGGGCTGGGGTGCCGTGCCGCTGCCAGAGGAATTCGGCGGCGGGGGCTTTCCCCGCACGATTGGTCTGGCAATCCAAGAGTTGATGACGTCGGCCAATATGGCGTTCGCGCTCTGTCCCCTGCTGACTCAAGGCGCGCTTGAGGCGCTGCTGCACTACGGCAGCGACGAACTCAAACAGCGCTATCTGCCCAAGATGGTGACCGGCGAGTGGAGCGCCACCATGAATCTCACCGAGCCACAGGCCGGTTCGGATGTTGGCGCGCTGACCACCAAGGCGATCAAGCGGGACGACGGTACGTACGCCATCACCGGGCAAAAGATCTTCATCACCTATGGCGACCATGACATGGCTGAGCAGATCGTCCATCTCGTGTTGGCGCGCACGCCAGGAGCCCCCGCGGGAACGAAGGGCATCTCGTGCTTCATTGTTCCCAAGTTCCTGATCAACGAGGATGGATCGCTGGGCGAGCGCAACGGCGTGCAGACCCTCTCGCTTGAGCACAAGCTCGGCATCCACGGTGCGCCGACCTGCGTGCTCTCGTATGAGGGCGCCACGGGCTACCTCATCGGCGACGAGAACTTCGGCATGCGCATCATGTTCATCATGATGAACAGTGCGCGTCTCTCGGTAGGGATGCAGGGTGTCGCGGTTGGCGAGCGCGCCTACCAGCAGTCTCTCACCTATGCGCAAGAGCGCATCCAAGGTCGCGCGATCGGGGCCACTGACGCTGACTCGGCGATCATCGACTTTCCCGATGTCCGCCGCATGCTGATGACGCAGAAGACCTACCTTGCTGCAGCGCGTCGACTGATGATGCTCAACGCCGCCTACGTCGACCACAGTACGAACGACCCGGATCCCGACGACCGGGCTCGCGCGAACGAGATCGTCGGTCTGCTCACCCCGATCTGTAAGGCGTTCGGCACCGACCTCGGCAACGAGCTCACCTCGCTCGCCCTGCAGATTCACGGCGGCATGGGCTACATCGAGGAGACCGGTGTCGCGCAGCACTACCGCGACGTGCGCATCGCAGCAATCTACGAGGGCACCAACGGCATCCAGGCCGCCGACCTTGTGGGGCGCAAGCTGGGCATCCGCAACGGTTCGTCTTTCCTCGAGTTTCACGCCACAATGCGCGAGATCCTGCCGGAACTCGACGAAGCCGGGGCGGACTACACCTCGATCCGAACGGAGCTCGAGCGCCAGTTCGACGCGGTGGAGAGCGCCACAGCGTGGATGATGCGCACGGGCATGTCCGACCCGAACGCGGTGCTTGCCGGGTCGGCACCCTACCTGCGCATGTGGGGGCTGTGCCTGGGTGGTTGGCTGATGGCACGCTCGGCACTCGCGGCTCGCGGTATCTCGGATTCCGAGCAGGCCGAGTCGCAGTTGGTGATGGCGAGGTTCTACGCCGAGCAGCTGTTGCCGACCTGCGCTGGCCTGCTGGGCGCCGCAACCGCCGGCGCACGTGACCTCTTCGCCCTCAGTGCCGACCAGCTCGGCGACACCACGCGCCGCAGGGTGGGCTAAAGGGCCCCCCCGACCGTTTAGGGTCGCGTCTCGCGAAGGGCTTTCAACAGCTCGAGCTGCTCGCGGTTGATCTTGATCAGTTCCTCGATCTCCGACTTTGCGGCGATATTGGTGTTGCGGTCGTGTTCTGCGAGAGCCGCGGCGATGGCATCCTGACGCTTCGCCGAGATCAGCAGGATCGCGCCCTGCACGCCGGCAAGCATGCTGAGGAACAGGTTCAGCAAGATGAACGGGTACGG
>JBDTNW010000007.1:0-13696 GCA_039933575.1 Pseudolysinimonas sp.
ACGCTGACGCGCCGGCTCTGCTGACCGAGGCCGGGATCGGCGTCACGAGTATCGTGGCGGCGGCTTCCGCTCGTGCCGATGAACTCACGAATGACGAACTCCGCGAAGGCGGTGCGCTCCTCACCGAGAAAGTACTCCGGTTGAAGCCCACAGTCGTCGCGATCGTCGGCATCACCGCCTATCGAATAGCGTTCGCCCTCCCCAAGGCCGCGACCGGACGTCAGCCGGACGGGATCGCAGGCTCTGAGCTCTGGGTCGTCCCGAACCCGAGTGGACTCAACGCGCACGACACTGTCGCGAGCCTCGCCGCTGCTTATGCCGAACCGGCGCGGGCGGCGGGAATCATCCCCTGATCGCGGCCAGTCGTCGGGCGGCTTCCTCGAGCACCTCGTCTTTCTTGCAGAATGCGAACCGCACGAGACCGGCGTAGCGGGTGGCGTCAGACGCAGACGCAAACGCCGACACCGGGATGCCGACCACCCGGGCAGTGGTCGCGAGCTCTCGGCAGAAGGCTGCGGCATCCACTGCTCCGAGAGGTCGGGCGTCGGCGACGACAAAGTACGACCCGCCCGGGATTGAGACCTCCATGCCTGCTGACCGGAGTCCCGCGACGAGCAGGTCACGTTTTCCGGCGAGGGTGTGTGCGAGACCGGTGAAGTACGTATCGGGCAGGTCGAGCCCGACCGCAATCGCTGGCTGGAACGGCGCGCCGTTGACGTAGGTCAGATATTGCTTGACCGTCATGATCGCGGTGACGAGTGCCGCGGGTGCGGTGAGCCAGCCGATCTTCCACCCGGTCGCCGAGAAGGTCTTTCCGCCCGACGAGATTGTGATGGTGCGCTCGCTCGCGCCAGGGAGGGTGGCGAGCGGCACGTGTGGGGTGCCGAAGCGCAGGTGTTCGTACACCTCGTCGGTCACCAGCAGCGCGTCGTGCCGAATCGCCAACTCGACCAGCAGTTCGCGCATCTCGGCCGAAAGCACGGCTCCTGTGGGGTTGTGCGGATCGTTGACCAGGATGATCCGGGTACGGTCGTTCACGGCCGCGCGGACGCGCTCGGGGTCGGCTGCGAACGCGGGCCACTCCAGGGGCACCGTGACCAGCCGGGCACCCGCCAGCGCGACGACTGCAGCGTAGGAGTCGTAGTAGGGCTCGAAGACGACGACCTCGTCGCCCGGACCGGCCAGCGCGAGGATCGTCGCAGCGAGTGCCTCGGTGGCTCCGGCGGTCACGAGCACTTCAGAATCTGGATCGACAGTGAGACCGTAGAAGCGTTGCTGGTGGCGCGCAATCGCGTCGCGCAGCACCGGCATCCCGCGTCCGGGTGGATATTGGTTGACGCCGCCAGCGATTGCGGCCCGCGCCGCGTCGAGCACCTCGGCCGGACCGTCTTCGTCGGGAAAGCCCTGCCCGAGGTTGATGGAGCCCGTGGCGAGGGCGAGGGCACTCATCTCGGCGAAGACCGATGCCGCGACCTCACCGTCGGCACGCAGCAGTCCTGCGCCCGCTGCAGTGCGTTGCCACGGGCCGTCGAGGTTCACGGCTCGACGCTAGCGGAGTGACGGAGGTACGGTCGCCCCATGGAGTCGCGACCTGCCCCCGAGCTCCCGCTCGAGACCGATCGGCTGCTGCTCAGGCTGTGGCGCGTCTCCGATGCGGCCCTGCAGCGCGAATTGTGGGCCGAGCGAGATCCTCGGGTGCCCGCGCGTCGACGGATCGACGCCGACGGTCATCCCACGATCCACGACCTCGAGGAACGTATCCGAGCCGGGCTTCAGCCCCGGCTGCTCGCCGTCGAGCTGAAGGCTTCGGGGGAGGTCATCGGCTACTGCGGGGTGATCGACAGCGACTACGCGGCCGAAGGCGTGGAGCCTGGGGAGCCGGAGCTGGCGTTCGAGTTCCTGCGCCGCGCCTGGAACCAGGGATACGCCACCGAGGCCGCCCAGTCGGTCATCTCTTGGGCGCGCGCGTCGGGCTATCGCCAGCTGTGGGCTGGCGTACGCGACTGGAATCTCGCGTCACGCCGGGTGCTCGCAAAACTCGGGTTTGTGGAGACCGACCGGGTGGATCAGGATGCCCTTCACGGTGACTCGCTCCTCACAACGAGACTGCTCTGACCGCTAGCCCAGGTGCGGCGCGACGTCCTTGACGATGGACTCCAGGATGCGCGCGTTGAAGTCGACGCCGAGTTGGTTGGGCACCGTGACCAGCACCGTGTCAGCAGCCTGCACGGCGGCATCCTGAGCCAGCTCCGCCGCGATGACGTCGGGGGCGCCAATGTACGAACGACCGAAGCGCGCGAGCCCGCCGTCGAGGTGACCGACCTGATCCTGACTGTCGGCCTGTGCCCGCAGCCCAAAGTAGTGCTCGGTCTCGTCGTCGATGATCGGCAGGATGCTGCGGCTCACCGAAATGCGCGGCTTATGGTCGTGACCGGCTTCCGCCCAGGCCTCCCGGAACAACTGGATCTGCTCGGCCTGAAGCTCTGCCAGGGACGCCCCAGTCTCTTCGGTGAGGAGGGTCGAACTCATCAGATTCATCCCCTGCTCGGCAGCCCAGACGGCAGTCGCCCGACTCCCTGCGCCCCACCAGATGCGGTCGGGAAGGCCGGGGGAGCGGGGCTGGATGGCGAGGGGTTGCGACATCCCGGTCATCTGCGGGTTCGACATCGCGAGCGGCGCGCCGGCGATCGCGGCCCGGAACACCTCCGTGTGGCGCCGCGCCAGGTCGGCATCGGTCTCGCCCTCCGCGGGTACGTGGCCGAACGACTCGTAGCCGTTGAGGGCTGTCTCGGGCGAACCGCGGCTGATGCCGAGTTGCAGTCTTCCGCCGCTCAGGAGGTCGGCCGCTGCGGCATCCTCAGCCATGTAGAGCGGGTTCTCGTACCGCATGTCGATCACAGCGGTGCCGATCTCGATCGTCGAGGTGCGGGCGCCGATCGCGGCGAGTAGCGGAAACGGCGACGCGAGCTGCCGGGCGAAGTGGTGCACGCGCACATACGCACCGCGCACGCCGACCTCTTCGGCAGCGACAGCGAGTTCGAGAGTCTGCTGCAGAGCGTCGGCCGCGGTCTCGACCTTCGACCCGATTCCGGGAGCCCAATGGCCGAACGACAGGAACCCAATGCTCTTCACACCGGATGCAGCGTCAGCGAGCGGTCGGACATTCCCAATCTCGGCGTCCGAATCGGGCAGGATGACGACGTGCCTCTCCCGCTGCCGTTTCGACCGCCGGTCGCCTGGTTCTCGCGCACCGCATTCTTTCGCCGAGTCGGACCGACGATCATGCCGCCGCTGGAGAAAGTGATGAAGGGGATCACCAGGGGTCGGGTTCAGTTGAGCGGGCTCGGCGTGCCGACCCTCGTGCTGCACACCATCGGCGCGAAATCCGGCCTCGAGCGCGACATCGTCCTGATGTACTGCCCCGACGGGATCCACATGCTCGTGACGGGGAGCAACTTCGCCCGTGACCAACATCCGGCGTGGACGGCGAACCTGATCGCTCATCCCGACGTCGCCGTGAGCAGGCGCGGGAAGCGCATCGAGGTGGTCGCAGAACTGCTCGGCGACGAAGAACGCGAAGCGAGCTGGCCGAAGTTGGAGCGCAACTGGCCCGGCTATCGCAAGTACGAACAGACGGCGGGACGAACCCTTCGGGTATTCCGCCTCAGCCCGCGCTGAGCTTCAACCCGCACTGAGCAGACCCGAACGTTCCGGATGGGCGGCGAACCACTCTCCGACATACCAACAGGTCGGGATGATGGGGCCGGCACCACGCGCCTCGACGTCGTTCACTGCGAACTCGACGAGCTCCCCGGCGTAGCCGTGCCCGCGGAACTTGGGCACCGTGACGGTGTGGTGCATCACCGTGCCGGCGCCGCTGTCGACGTACTCGAGCACGCTCACCAGTTCGCCGTCCTGTCGCATCACGTAGCGATTGGATTCGAGTTCTCGCATGATCTCCCTCACCCCCGCAACCCTACGGCGGGATCTTGAGCGAATCTTGAGGAACACTGGGGTCGCATCTTGAGGTTGCTCCGGCAGAGTAAACATCACACGAGTTGTTACCCCCCTAACCGGCTCGTGTACACCGCGGCGAACCCGCAGAGTTCTTTCCCCAAAGACCTCGCAGCCGCAGTGGAGAGCGAGGGGGCCGGATTTTCCCCAAGAACCGGCCCTCCGCTCACCCCCTCAAGCATTCTTTAGATGATGAGTTTCTTCGAATGCTGACTTTCGTCAGCAGTGACGAGTCAAGCCCGCTGCATCCCCCGCAGCGGGCTTCGTCATTGATGCGGGGTGCCGAGCTCCCAGCAGGCCCGGAAGTCGCCGACGTATCGTCTACCCATGGGAATCGATACGGACATCCGCCGAATCAAGTTCGACACGATCGACGGCGAAACCACCTCACTCGAGGCCTTCGGCGACAAGACCATCATGGTCGTCAACGTCGCCTCGAAGTGCGGGCTGACTCCGCAGTACACGAAGCTCGAAGAACTGCAGAAGAAGTACGGCGATGAGGGCTTCACTGTCATCGGCTTTCCGTGCAACCAGTTCATGGGTCAGGAGCCCGGTTCCGCGGAAGACATCAAGGAGTTCTGCTCAACGACGTTCGGCGTGACTTTTCCGCTGATGGCTAAGACGAAGGTCAACGGGGTGGGTAAGCACCCGCTCTACGCCGCCCTCACCCGCGTCGCCGATCGCAACGGGAAGGCCGGCAATATCACCTGGAATTTCGAGAAGTTCGTCATCACCCCCGACGGTGAAGTCTCGCGCTTCCGCCCGAAGACGCAGCCGGATGCCCCTGAGGTTGTCGCCGCGATCAAACACGGACTGAAGGCTCGGGCCAACTAGGCCGCGATACGGCACATGACGTCACTATCCTGACGTCATGTTCATCGTCAGCCTCATCTTCTTGCTCGCGGGCGTTATCGCCCTCGTCGTCGCAGCATCCGGCGCTCGCGCCAGGGTCGTCGCGGGGGGTGACGTTCCGAACGGCAGCGCCTTCCGGCGCGGCACCAACGTCAATATCTCTCGCGCCGCGCGCTGGGTCGCGATCCTGCTGTTCTTCATCGGTGCCCTATTCCTGGTGTTTAGTTCGTTCTTCCGGCAGGACGTCGGGCAAGCCAACGTGCTGCGCGACTGGACTGGCAACATCGTCGGTTATGAGACCCAGAGTGGCTTGCACTGGAAGGCGCCGTGGGTCGATCCGGTAACTTTCGACGTGCGCAATCAGCGCGCTGTTTTCGTTTCCGAGCAGTTGCCCGGCGAGGGTGACAACATCGGCGGCTCTCCCGATGGTCCGCAGATCACAGTGCAGGATGCCGAGGGCGTCACGGCGAATATCGACATCGCGATCCGCTACTCACTCAATCCGGATTCGGTGGTCGACATCTACAGCGCTTACGCGAACGAAGACAACCTCAAGACACGGTTGATCTTCAACGACATCCGGTCGGTGGTGCGCTCGGTGCCCGGCTCGTTCACGACCATTCAGATGCTCACCGACCGCAACTCCGTGCAAGAGAAGATTCTTCAGGCTCTCGAAGCTCGCTGGAAAGACGACGGCATCATCGTCGAGGATGTCGCTCTTCAAGAGATTCGCTACGGCGACCAGGTGACCGGCGCCTACGCCGCCGCCCAGGAAGCGAACATCAACGTGCAGACCGAGACGGCGAAGCTGGAGGCTGCCAAAGTTTCGGCCCAGCAGAAGGTCGTGCAGGCGCAGGCCGAAGCGGATGCCAACGCGATCCTCAACGCCAGCCTGACCACCGCGATCCTCCAGCAGCGCTACCTCGACACGCTCAAGGAACTCGCGGCAGCGGGCAACCTCGTCGTCGTACCCGACGGGTTCAACGGGCTGATCAACGTCAATCGCTGAGTGACCCGACGCCCGAGACGGGCGTCGGCGCTGGGACCGAGAGGGGGCGCGAAAGCGCCCCCTCTTCAATCGGAGTCCGCGCGGGAGTGGGTGAGTTCCTCGATCTTGCGTCGATCGCGCTTCGTGGGACGGCCCGCTCCGCGGTCGCGTGCTGCGACGACGACCCGCTCTTCCTTCGGAGGCGGCGGAGGGGTGAGGTCGTCGTAGGCAACAGCGGCTTGCGGAGCACCGACCCGTTTGGCGAGAATCTGGCGCACTAGGACGATGCGTTCGTCGCCACCGGTGCGCAGCCGTACCTCGTCGCCGATCTTGACCGACTGCGCGGGCTTGACGCGTTCGCCGTTGATCCGCACATGACCGGCCTTGCACATCGCTCCGCCAGCCGAACGGGTCTTCACGAGCCGCACCGCCCAGATCCAGGCATCCACCCGATCGGTCATACCTGCGACCCTAAAGTGCCACGAGCCTAAAGTGGAGGACATGGCCCGCGCGACACACGATCCCGCTGCGCGGCGTCCGCGAGGGCCGGAAGACGCGTGGGTCGACGGACCGCAGGGTCGGTACTGGGGCACCTTCGGGGCAGCAGGGCTTCTGTTGACACACCCGGATGCGGGCGTGTTACTTCAGCTCCGCGCCATCTGGAGCCACCTCGGTGGAACCTGGGGTTTGCCGGGCGGCGCGCGCAAGGCCGACGAGACCGCGGAGGCGGCCGCCATCCGCGAAGCCGACGAGGAGGCGGGAGTACCTCCGGAGCTGGTCACCGTGCTCGGGGTCAGCGAGTTCGACCTCGGCTACTGGTCGTACACGACCGTGCTGGCGCGGGCCGAGCAACTGTTCGAGCCGGTCGTCGGGGATGCCGAGAGCGAAGCCCTGCGGTGGGTGCCGTTCGACGAGGTCGAGACCTTGCCGCTGCATCCCGGATTTGCGGCCACCTGGCCTGCGCTCCGGCTACGCCTTGACGCCCACCTGGGCTGAGTCGTCGGCGGATTCGTCGGCAAGCGACACCTTCCAGGCCACCAGGCTTCTGACTACAGGGCTCGAGTCAGCTGCGAGCTCAGCCATGACGTCGGCCGGTACGAAGAAGTTCACCGCCACCCAGCCGCGCACAGTCTCGACCGCGTCGCTCGCAAGCTCACGCAACACATCGCACGAGATCGTCTCGTTGCGGGCCAGGCAGGCACGCACCCCGGGGTCGGGATCGTGGGCGAGTTTCTCGACGACATCCGGCGGCACGTGGTAGCTGCTCGCAACGCTCTCGCGGATCTTCGGGTTGCTGTTCTGGGCCAACAGTCGCAGCCGCTCCACCTTGCCCGCAGTCATCGCGGGGGAGCGGTAGTGTTCGGCGACCTCCGCCGCAGTGCGCATCGCGGGCGCGGCGGCATGGAGCTGCCGCCGCTGAGCGGGGGTGTTGAACCGGATGCACGACACCCCACCAAGTTATTGCACGACCTCCCGGCGGCGAGGGAACGGCACGATTGCGGAGGTTCGAGCCTGGTACCGCGCGTACTCCGGATATTTGGAGCGGGTGATGCTTTCGGTGAACTTCGTCGACCCGATGAACAGCACCGTGAGCAACGCCGCCCCGAGCACGGTCCACTGCAGAACTGACCCCGCGGCGATCGCTCCGAAGAAGAA
Organism: Pseudolysinimonas sp.; assembly: GCA_039933575.1. Classification (GTDB taxonomy): domain Bacteria; phylum Actinomycetota; class Actinomycetes; order Actinomycetales; family Microbacteriaceae; genus Pseudolysinimonas_A. Next base: position 7,511 of record JBDTNW010000007.1, read on the forward strand.
CAACGCCCACCACTGGGCCTGTTCGAAAAAGAAGTTGGGATGCCGCGAGAACTTCCAGAGGCCGGTCTGAAGGAATCGCGGCGAAGGCTCCCGGCCGGCGGCGATCTCCGCGCTCTTCCCGGTCTGAAAATCCCACTGCTGCTCGTCTGCGGTGGTTTCACCCGCCAGCAGCAGCAGGAACACCAGTGCGACCACGAAGTCGAGGATGGTGAGTTCGGTCCCGCGGTGCTCGAACGCGGTGAGCGCCGGAAGGGTGATCAGCACGAGCAAGGCGTTTTGATACAGGACGATGAAGAAGATGTTGAAAAGCGCGTACTGCGTGCGTCCCATCCGTCCGCGCAGAACCGCCCAGCGATAGTCCTCAACCCCGCTGTAGCCGCCCTTACGCGCGAAGTTGTAGGTCAGGCGGGCGCCCCATAGGGTGACGAGCCCCGCCATGACATCGAGGCGGGCGTCGGTAAAGCCCGCCGCGCCCGCGAAGATCCAGACATAGACGACCGGAACGATCGACCAGAGTCGATCGACCCACGAGTTGTCGTGAGAGATCACTGACGCGACCCAACAGAACACCGCGACAGCGCCCGCGACGATGATCACGACGAAAAGGGGAGACATGGATCGAGCCTAGGATGTCGGCGGGAGGTGAGCGGATGGCGTCGCCAGTTAGCTCGCGGATCGTCACGATCCCGAACATCCTGTCGTTGTTCCGTCTGCTCCTGATCCCGGTCTTTCTTGCCCTCCTCATCGTCAACGAGTTCGGCTGGGCTCTTCTGGTCCTTGCGGTTTCGGCGGTCACCGACTTCGTCGACGGCTACGTCGCCCGGCATTTCAACCAGGTCACGCGGCTCGGGCAGTTGCTCGACCCGGCGGCCGACCGGCTCTTCATCTTCTCGACTCTGCTCGGCCTCGCGTGGCAGCAACTGCTGCCCTGGTGGCTGGTCGCCATCATCATCGCGCGGGATGTTCTGCTGCTCGTGCTCGGCATTGTGTTGGCGAATTTCGGCCACGGACCGCTGCCCGTTCATCACCTCGGAAAGATGGGCACCTTCGCGCTGCTGTTCGCGATGCCGGTGCTCGTGCTCGGCGCGGCCTTCCCGAATCTGGACTGGCTGGCTTCGCCGGTCGGCTGGGCGGCGGCAATTTGGGGCACTTTCCTGTACTGGTGGGCGGGCGTCGCATACGCTCTCCAGGCAGCCCGGTTGATCCGAGCGACGCGGGTTCCGGTTGCCGACGCATCCGATACTGTGGACCGCTAGGAGGTCAGGATGGTCGAGCCGAATGAGGGGCAGCCCTCCAACGACACGACGGCGCATTTCACCGACGAATTCGCCTCCCAGCTCGCTGCTATGGAGGCGGGGATCTCCCCCGAAGAGCTCGAGGCGATCGCGGCATTGCCGTCAGGGTCCGCACTGCTCGTCGTGCGGCGTGGTCCGAATGTCGGCGCACGTTTCTTGTTGGATGCCGACCTCACTACCGTTGGACGTCATCCTGACGCCGACATCTTTCTCGACGACGTGACAGTGTCGCGCCGTCACGCCGACTTCTTGCGGGTCGGCACGGCGTTTCAGGTGCGCGACCTCGGGTCGCTCAACGGGACGTATTTCGACGGCGTTCGTATTGAATCCGCCCTTCTAAGCGATGGAGCTGAAGTGCAGGTTGGGAAATTCCGTTTGACGTTCTACGCGTCGCGCCTCGACAAGGCGACGGCCAAATAGTGGCGGTTGCGGCATCCCTGACGCGTGCGTCGGGGGGTTCGAACCTTCTCAGCATTGGGCAGGTGCTTGCGCGCCTGAGTCCGGAGTTTCCGGACCTCTCGCCGTCGAAACTGCGGTTCCTCGAGGATCGCAATCTGGTCACCCCTTCGCGTACCGAGTCGGGGTACCGCAAGTTCTCGCCGGCCGACCTCGATCGCTTGCGTCTCGTCCTGTCGATGCAGCGTGACTACTACCTGCCGCTCAAGGTCATCCGCGCCTATCTGGATGACCTGGATGCCGGGCGCGAGCCGGTACTCCCGGGTGGCGCAACTGTCGCGGCTCCGTCGATGTTGTCGGCCGACCGCCGACTCAGTCGCGCCGAGTTGATCAAAGAGTCGGGTGCGAACGCGATGTTGCTCAACGACGCGACCACGGCCTCCCTGATCATCGCCGGCGATCACTACGGCGAGGATGCCCTCGCGGTGCTGCGCGCCCTCGTCGAGTTGCAGCGTTCGGGCATCGAACCTCGCCATTTGCGAGGTTTTCGCTCGGCGGCAGAGCGTGAGCTCGGTTTGATCGAGAGCGCGCTCATCCCGGTCGCTCGGCGCAAAGATGTCGCGAGCCGCGCCAAGGCCGTCGACCTCGCCCGCGAGATCGCCGGGCAGCTTGAGATCGTCCGATCGAGTCTGATCCGTAGTGCGCTGGGCAAACTCGGGTCATAACTGCAACGTCCAGCGCAGTGGCGGCGGCGCAAGATCAAGCGCGACACGCCCGGATGTCATTGTCGGGTCTGGCGGGGCGGGGTAGCGTGAGCCCACGAACGAACTTCAATCTCAACTTCAACCTGAAGGTTAGAGATAGAACGGTTCGAGCGGGATTTCGGGAGGAACAGCCATGGCGGAACTGACGCGCGAGACACCGAGCGAGGACTCTCGCTACGGGCTCGACCCGGTGCTCTTCACCGACGGCCTTCCCACCCTGGACGAGACCGCCGGCTACCGCGGCACTGTCGCGGCAAAGGCGGCGGGCATCAGCTACCGCCAGCTCGACTACTGGGCGCGTACGCAGCTCGTTGAACCGACAGTGCGTGGTGCGGCCGGATCTGGCTCACAGCGCCTCTACGGCTTCCGCGACATCCTGGTCCTCAAGCTGGTCAAGCGACTCCTCGACACCGGTATCTCGCTCCAGCAAATTCGCGTCGCTGTTGAGCAGCTCCGCTCCTCGGGGATCAACGACCTCGCGCAGACCACGCTGATGAGCGACGGCGCCTCGGTGTATCTCTGCACCTCCGACGAAGAAGTCATCGACCTCGTCTCCCAGGGTCAAGGCGTCTTCGGCATCGCGGTCGGCAAAGTACTTCGTGAGGTCGAATCCAACCTCGTCGAGTTCGAGACCGCGCCCGCCGAAGATGCTCAGGACGAGCTCGCGGCGCGACGCGCAGCGCGCGCGGCCTCCTAAGACTTACCGCCAGCCGCGCTGCGTCCTGCGGCGCTGCTAGACAGGGTCGAGCGAACCTTCGTCGCCCATCCGAGCGGTGCGGATGACGCGGTCGAGAAGTTGGTCGAAGTTGCGGGCCATCTCTTGGGCACCCTCGCCGGGCCAGATGTGAAGCGGCTTCGCGGCGCCCTGAGCCTGCTGCAGTGACGTGCGTTCGGGCAACTGGGGCGAGAGCACGAGCGGGCCGAACATGTCGCGCAGTTCCTTGATGCGGAACTGGTGCTCGAGCGACTGCACGCGCGCCCGGTTGACGATGATGCCGAGCGGCTGAAGTCGAGGCGAGAGTCCGCGGCGGATCTCCTCGATCGCCCGCAGCGCGCGGTCGGCGGCCGCGACGGAGAACAGTCCGGGTTCGGTCACGACGCCAACCCGGTCGCTTGCCGCCCAGGCCGTACGGGTCAGCGCGTTGAGCGAAGGTGCGCAGTCGATGAGCACGAGTTCGTAGTCGCGCTCGACGTGGGCCAGCGCCTCTTCAAGCTTCCAGATGTCGCGGATGCTGGGGTGCGGCCCGTCGAAATTGATGGCAGACGGCGACCCGATCATCACGTCGACGACGCCGGCGCGACCGCGGGTCCAGCCGCTCTTCGCGATCGCGGCCCGCACAACCTTTTCTTTGGGCGAGGCGAGCACATCGGCGACGTTGAGATGACCCGTGACGTCGATATCCATCCCGGTTGACGCGTCCGACTGAGGGTCCAGATCGACCACGAGAGTCGACAGTCCCTTGGCGAACGCCGCAGATGCGAGCCCGAGCGTCACTGTGGTCTTCCCCACGCCCCCCTTGAGGGAGCTGACGCTGAGCACATGCACAAATGGGGAGCCTACCTTCACTACTCTGAAAGGAGAGTCAGCGACCGTCGACGTCGTCCCGAAAGGACCGCATGTTCCGCAAGATCCTGGTGGCGAACCGAGGCGAGATCGCGATCCGGGCCTTCCGCGCGGCGTACGAACTGGGAGCAAAGACGGTTGCGGTTTATCCCTACGAGGATCGCAACTCGCTGCACAGGCTGAAAGCCGACGAGGCCTATCAGATCGGCGAAGAAGGTCACCCGGTACGGGCCTACCTCGACGTCTCGGAGATCATCCGGGTGGCGAAGGAATCGGGCGCCGATGCGATCTACCCCGGCTACGGCTTTCTGTCGGAGAACCCCGACCTAGCCGAAGCGGCGGCGGCGAACGGGATCACGTTCATCGGTCCGGGCAACCACGTGCTCGAGATGGCGGGCAACAAGGTCACGGCTAAGGAGCACGCCATATCTGCGGGCGTTCCGGTGCTGAAATCCACGCCTGCGACCACGAACCTCGACGAACTCATGCGCGGTGCCGACGAGATCGGCTTTCCGGTCTTCGCGAAGGCCGTGGCCGGAGGCGGCGGACGCGGAATGCGTCGGGTCGAGAAGCCAGAAGACCTGCGGGAAGCGCTTGAGGCCGCGATGCGCGAGGCTGACAGCGCATTCGGCGACCCGACGATGTTCATTGAACAGGCCGTCGTGCGCCCACGTCACATCGAGGTGCAGATTCTCGCCGATGCCACCGGCGAGACGATCCACCTGTTTGAGCGCGACTGCTCGGTGCAACGCCGGCACCAAAAGGTTGTCGAGATCGCGCCGGCGCCGAACCTTGATGACTCCATCCGGCAGGCGATGTTCCGCGATGCCATCGCGTTCGCGAAGTCGATCGGCTACGTGAACGCCGGCACTGTCGAGTTTCTGCTCGACACCGCGGGAGAGCGCAAGGGTCAACATTTCTTCATCGAAATGAACCCGCGCATCCAGGTCGAGCACACCGTGACCGAAGAGGTCACCGATGTCGACCTCGTGCAGTCGCAGATGCGGATTGCGGCGGGGGAGACCCTCGCCGACCTCGGGTTGCACCAGGAGGATGTGCACCTTCACGGGACCGCCCTCCAGTGCCGAATCACGACCGAAGACCCGGCCGCCGGCTTCCGCCCCGACACCGGCAAGATCACCACGTATCGATCCCCGGGCGGCGCGGGGGTGCGCCTTGACGGCGGCACGGTCGCCGCTGGCGCCCAGGTGTCGCCGCACTTCGACTCGATGCTCGTGAAAATGACCTGCCGCGGACGTGACTTCGCATCCGCAGTTCGCCGCGCACGACGAGGCCTGGCGGAATTCCGCCTTCGAGGCGTGACCACGAACATCCCGTTCCTTCAGGCGGTGCTCGACGATCCCGGCTTCCAGAGCGGCGATCTGTCGACAGCATTCATCGAGGAGCGCCCCTGGCTGGTGCGCGGTCGCGAGTCGCGTGACCGTGGGTCGAAGATTCTCGCCTGGCTCGCCGAGGTGACCGTCAACCAGCCCAACGGTGACGGGGCAGGCGCCATTGACCCGGCGCGGAAGCTGCCGCTCGTCGACCTCGATGCCCCTGCTCCGGCCGGCTCCCGTCAGAGGTTGCTCGAACTGGGACCGGTCGGCTTTGCCGCAGCCTTGCGCGCTCAGGTACCCCTCGCTGTCACCGACACGACGTTCCGTGATGCTCACCAGTCGCTGCTCGCCACCCGAGTGCGCACGAAAGACCTCGTCGCGGTTCTGCCGCACGTCGCGCGACTGACCCCTGAGCTGTTCTCGATCGAAGCCTGGGGCGGCGCGACCTACGACGTGGCCCTGCGGTTCCTCGCCGAGGACCCCTGGGAGCGTCTCGCGGCCGTGCGCGAAGCACTGCCGAACATCGCGGTGCAGATGCTGCTGCGGGGCCGCAACACTGTCGGCTACACGCCGTATCCCACGGAGGTGACGGATGCCTTTGTGCGTGAGGCGGCCGCGACCGGAGTCGACATCTTCCGCATCTTCGACGCGCTCAACGATGTCGACCAGATGAAGCCCGCGATCGACGCGGTGCTCGAGACCGGAACCGCCATCGCCGAGGTTGCGCTGTGCTACACCGCAGACCTGCTCGATCCGGCCGAGACCCTCTACACGCTGGACTACTACCTCAAGCTCGCCGAGCAGATGGTGGCGGCCGGTGCTCACATCCT